>DAISYU010000071.1:0-17137 GCA_036825155.1 Thermodesulfobacteriota bacterium
GAGCATATCAAAGATCTCCTTGTCAGAATATGACTTGCCAGGCTCTGCCAGGCCCTTTTCTATGGCCCGCTCCAGCACCTTTTGTTTGTCTATGCCTTTGCCGTCATCGGTGATCTCGATAAATATGTTGCCCTCGCGCTGAAATGCCTTGAGCCAAATTGTCCCTTCCTCAGGCTTGCCGAGACGTTTTCTTTCTTCGGGTGTTTCGATCCCGTGGTCTATGGAATTCCTGATCATGTGCTTTAAAGGATCGCCGATCTGCTCTATGACATTTTTGTCCAATTCGGTTTCCGTACCGCTCATCTGGATATCTATCTTCTTGCC
Source organism: Thermodesulfobacteriota bacterium (assembly GCA_036825155.1). GTDB lineage: Bacteria > Desulfobacterota > Desulfomonilia > UBA1062 > UBA1062 > DSAD01. The sequence goes on from DAISYU010000071.1 coordinate 325, forward strand.
GAGTTCAAAGGACATATCTCTTACGACACGGCGGAATCTGTTGAATGTGCCTTCTACCGGGACCATCCGGACCCTCATTACCTGTTCCTGAAGTTCCCTGGATATTCTCTCGAGAGATGCGGTTGCTCCCTGCATGGATCTGGACTCGGCCGCTCCATCGATCTCGCTGGCCAGCTGGGACATGCGGGCGACACTGATAACCATCTCACCCACAAGATTTACCAGTTTGTCGAGCTTCTCGGTATCGACGCGTATGGTGGAGGCCTTCGCAATCTTTCTGCTCTGAGACTGGGCAAGCGCCATTCTTTCCACAACCTCTTTCGGCGCTTTCCCCATTTCCACAAGAACCTCACCGGTTGTCTTGTGATCCTTGAGTACCTCTTCAATATCGCCGGGCTTTACGATTCCCTTCTCTACGAGAATTTCACCGATTGGCTTTTCTGCAAGGGATAGATCGACGCCCTCCCTGTATTGATCGGAGATGTCTTCAATAACGATTTCATTCTCGTCAACGACAAAGAGGAAGACATTCTGAATATCCGAGAGAGGCCTCGTTGTCTTCATGACGATTTCCCACCATGTATAACAGGTGGTGGGAATTATCGTGTAGAAATCCGGGATTGAATCGGTATATGCATGGGTTTCAAGGATTTCACCGTTGTCAGCCAGTTCCCGGATGAGCATGATCGGATCCTGCCCGGTGGAAAGGATGTCGGACCTGAACTTCATATTGATGGAGATGATCTTCTCTTTTCCGGAAGATTGTTTTGCCGTATCCGCACCGGATGTTTCCTTGTTCGATTCTTTTGTCCCGATAAAGCGTTTCAGGGTTGAAGTTATGTTCTCGATCTCGATCCTGTCAAATTCCTCTCCATCGGCAGATGCCGAAATCATTCGCTTGAGCAGGTCTATGGCCGAGAGCAGGTTGGAGATGAGTTTCTTCGTTATCTTGAGCTCCCTGTTCCGTATCCTGTCGAGGATGTTTTCGATATTGTGCGTGAAATTGCTCACCTCATCAAAACCCACAAGACCTGCAGAGCCCTTGATCGTATGAGCTGCACGGAAAACCTTGTTGATAATGTTGTCATCTTCCTGGTCTTCCTCTAGTTTGATGAGACCTGCTTCGAGTTCTCTGATTTCATCTTCGCTTTCTTCTAAGAATATCTGGACCAATTCATCGATTGCCATGATTTACCTCATAAATTTCTTGGTCACGTATATAAGCTGTTCCGGTTTGAATGGTTTTACCAGCCATCCGGATGCCCCTGCGTTTTTCCCTTTCTGTTTCATCTCCTCTTGCGACTCGGTAGTGAGAACCAGGATAGGAGTATATTTGAAAGGGGTCTTCTTGACTTCTTTGATAAAGGTGATGCCGTCCATTACCGGCATATTGATGTCGCTGATGATCATGCCTATCTGATCTCCGGCCTTTACGGCCATATTGAGCTTGGTGAGTCCATCTGCCCCGTTTACGGCATTGATGGTGTCAAATCCGGCTTCTTTCAGCGTATAATTAACCGAAGCCCTGAGGGTGGCAGAATCATCAACAACGAGAATCTTCTTTTTCATCAAACCACCTCCTTCAGGAGCATGTCAAAGCCGGCGAGCATGATACATTCTTTTACAGGAGGGCTGAGAGCCCTGATCTGGAAGGATCCTTCATTCTCTATTGTCTTTTTCAGTGCAAGCATGAGCTGAAGCCCCGCTATGTCTATTTCAGTAATCTGCGACAGATCGAAGGCGGCTTCGGGCAATATTTCATCTATGAGGGGTTCGATTTTTGAATGTATTGCTTCGATCTGAGGTGCGATCATCTGTCCCTTGAAAACAAGTGTACCTGAGGGGTCTTTAATAATCTCCATTTGTTCTACCTCATGGATATCGGGAATAGTTTATCTAATTTAACAGCTTTGAATATATTGTAGAGGTTCTCGTGAATACCATTGATTGCAAAACTCGCCTTATTGCTGTCCAGGCCCTTGAAGAAGATCAAGATCTTACCGATACCTGAAGATCCCATCGTGGGAACAAGACTTAAATCCATGATTACCTTCTCAGGACGGAGCTTTAAGATTTTTCCAAGTTCAACCCTCAGGACCTCTGCAGCCTCGGTGTCGACAGAACCGGAAACTTTGACTATGAGGGCATCTTCTGTCTTCTTCGTGGTGACATCCATAAGCTTTCTCCTTGTCTTCCTAGATATATGCGTACTGATGTAGCGTTATTGCCCCAACAGATCGGAAAAACGGTTACAAATCTTTATATCCAACCGGATACAGATAAATTTTTTAGATAGAAGCAGAACCTCATGTTCTATCAACGGGGGGCAGTGGAGTAGGATGAGTCGACCCCGAATTGGCTTTGTCGAATGGTGAGCTACATGGATGTGCCGAATCACAATTCTGCATGGATGGCAGAATTGGACGACCGAAAGGTCGCCCGAAGGGTGAGCTACATGGATGTAGCGAATCACATTACGCCCGAGTAAGAAGACAGGCTATCATTCTCAGCAGCATACTTAAGGAAAAAGGGTCCAAGGCCTGCCGTTGAAGCCATGCCATCGATCAGGAATGTCTTTGTAAGATACAGTCATTATTGAAGATAAAACAAGCACATTGACAGATATTCAAATGAGTTATATCTAATCTGTCAAAGACGGTTTTATTTCCGGTGATAATACATAAAGATCAATAATTAGTAGGATAGTATGGATTCATGGATTCTGCTGAGATACATTGGGCATAGAGCAGCAGGATGTTACACCGACACGTGAATACTACTTCATAGGTAGGAGAACGCATGAATCATCCGTTCATTGTAGTTGTGACAGGCCTTTCAGGATCGGGAAAATCAACTGCACTCAAGGCGATTGAGGATGAAGGCTTCTTCTGCATGGATAATATTCCTATTGATCTCATCGCGAAATTTACCGAGATAAGCGACTCTGCGTCATTTGACCTTCCCAAGGTGTGTATCGGTATGGATGTGCGGGCAGGGGCTAGCTCTTTTACCGAGAAGGCTTCCTTGATGGTCTCCCTGCTTCGTGGCATAGCCGATGATGTCCACCTGATCTTTCTTGAGGCGGACAAGGAAAATCTGTTGAACCGTTATAAGGAAACCAGAAGGAGACATCCGCTTTCAGATCTGTATCCCAACCTTCTCGATGCGGTGGATGCCGAAATAGAGATGTTGAAGCCGATACGGGAGATGGCAGACTTTATCGTGAATACATCTAAAATGAATGTTCATGAACTCCAGACCAAGATCAAAAATATCATATCCTATGAAGACAAATCCAGGGATATTTACATAGAGATACGATCGTTCGGGTTTAAAAAGGGCATCCCCATCGATGCAGATATCGTCATGGATGTGAGGTTCCTGCCAAATCCGTACTTCATAGAAAGTCTCAAAGACAAGACAGGCTCCGACAAAGAGGTGAAGGAATTCCTCGAGCAGCAGGACAGTTATATAGAGTTCATACAACGCTTTAAAGATCTTATCCGGTTTATCCTTCCGCTGTACAAGAAAGAAGGAAGATCATACCTGAACATTGCAGTCGGTTGCACCGGCGGCAGACATCGTTCGGTCGCAGTTGCCGAAGAAACATCTCACGTGATTGAGGAATCGGGTTACAGCTGTAAGCTGATACACAGAGACATTGCCTGAGGAGGTCGTTAATATGGTTGGCATCATAGTGGTTGCACACGGCAGGCTGGCACAGGCCTTGGCTGAGACTGCCGAGATGATAGTCGGGCACATAGACGGATTCAGGGCATGTTCCTTCTGCCAGGGAAGTGATGTGGACAAGCTGAGGAAGATGCTCAAGACATCCATCAAGGAGGTCAATAAAGGTGATGGAGTAATTCTCCTTACCGACATGTTCGGGGGGACTCCATCAAATATCTCCCTCTCGTTCCTTGAAGACGGCAGGGTGGAAGTGATAACCGGCGTCAATCTCCCGATGGTAATTACCGCACTCACCAAAAGAGAGGGGAAAAATATCAGGGAACTGGCGCAACTCTTAAAAGAACATGGTTCAAACAATATCAATATCGCATCCGAGATCCTTGCAACAAATTTGAGAAAATAATGAATATTCTCCTTGTAAGAGTTGATGACAGATTCATTCACGGACAGATACTGGAAGCGTGGATACCTTTCCTGAATGCTCAGAGTGTAGTTGTCGCGAATGATACTCTTGCCGGAGATGATTTTCAGAAGACCATCATGTCTATGGCCATACCTGACAGAATCCATCTCAGGATTGTGCCGATAGAGCGAGTGCTCACATTACAAGATGACAAGGAACTGGATGGAAAGAGGACCCTGGTTATCGTATCGTCGATCAAGGATGCATACAGGCTCCGTACCACGGGACTTGAGTTTTCCCAGCTCAATATCGGGAACAATAAAGGTACAGAAACATCCAAACAGATCTCGTATTCCGTATGGGTGGATCAGGACGATCTCGAAATGTTGAGCAAACTTATGGAACAGGGCGTGGATGTGAGTCTCCAGTCGGTTCCAAGGGAGCGCAACATCGATATGAAATCCATACTGCATATGGTAGCAATATGATTATTGTATCCGTTATAATTGCTGTAATGGTGGGGGCTCTTATCTGGCTTGACAGGGTCTATGTGTTCCAATTTATGATCAGCCGGCCCATAGTGCTCTGTTTCATCCTGGGACTCATCATGGGCAATATGTATATCGGGCTCCTCCTTGGTGCATCGCTCGAACTCCTCTGGCTCAATGCACCTCCCGTGGGCGCCTACCTGCCCAACGACGAGACGTTCTGTGCGATCGTTGCCAGCCCGGTGGCCATCCTTGCCGCTCTTTCTTTGGATGCACCATCTGCAGTAGGTCTTGCCCTGGTATTATCCATCCCGTTTTCCATGGTGGGCAGATCTGTCGACACGCATATCCGAACAATCAATCAGGAACTCTTACCCGAGTGCACGGAAAATATTGAACGCAACATACGTCATGTCATGAGAAAATCCCTTATCAGGAGCTACGTCTATGCCCTGATTTCCATAGGTTTGAGTACCGCAGTGCTCTGTGGGGTGGTTTTATCGACAAAGGACATTCTACCGAACTATGTGATCACAGCACTGTCATACATGCCTTTTGTCAGCATCGTTATCGGTTTGGCCGGATTGATTGCAAAGGACCTGCCGAAGTTGTCTCAAGCAGGCATTTTTGCTCTAGGCGTGGCAGTCGTGCTTATGATGACATGGATTCTTTAACGATCCGCAAAGCTACACAAAAAGATCTGCCCAGCATCCAGGAGATAGAAAAGGTCTCCTTTCCTTCTCCGTGGAGTACAAGTACCTTTTTAACAACATTATATGATCATCGGTGCAGAAATATCGTGGTATGCTCAGGTGGAGTGGTTATAGGGTACTGTTTTGCCTTCACGATGAAGAACATGATACATCTGCTCAATCTGGCAGTACACCCTGAGCACCGGAAAAAAGGTATCGCCAAAAGACTCCTGAATGAGATAATATCCGACGCGAGAAGAGACAATAAGGCATATGTTTTCCTGGAAGTGAGGAAATCGAACCAGCAGGCGCGCCTGCTCTATGAATCAATGGGATTCTGCCATGTGAGTACATGGCCCAGGTACTACACAGATACAAGAGAGGATGCCGATGTTATGGTAAAGAAATTAGAAGGGGCTCTCCGTGAGAGACATTGAGGGTATTGTTCAATCGAATGAAGAGGTGGCGCGCGGCACCTTCCTCCTGAGGCTTGCATGCGAACTGCCGCCCTGTTCGCCGGGTCAGTTCGTCATGGTCAAGGTAAACAGCGGGTATGAACCTTTTCTGAGAAGACCCTTTGCAATACTTCTCAGGCAGGAGCATGCCCTGGAGTTCCTCTATAAGGTCAAGGGAAGGGGGACCCGTCTTCTTTCAGAACTCCGTCCCGGCGAGGCCGTCGGGGTTCTCGGCCCTTTAGGATCAGGGTTCACCATACCCGAAGAACATGAGGAGCCTGTCTACATTGCCGGCGGGACCGGTCTCCCCCCGATTCTATCTCTGGCAGAGACCCTCAGGAGAGGGATCCTGATATTCGGCGCACAGACGGGGGGTGATATCCCTTTATTGTCGAGAATCGAGGCCATAGAAGGTATCAGACTCAATGTGACCACGGAAGACGGTTCCATGGGCTGGAAGGGAATTGCCACAGATATGCTCGATACAGTACTTCAAGAGGCAAAGGGTCCCGTCACCCTCTATGCATGCGGTCCCAAAGGGATGCTCCGCACAGTCAGTGAAACAGCACAAAGGGTCGGATCACGTTGTGAGGTGTCGCTGGAGGAATACATGTCCTGCGGATTCGGTGTATGTTCGGGATGCGTTGTGGAGACAACAGGCGGAAACCTTCGGGTCTGCAGGGAAGGGCCGGTTTTCGATTCATCACGTCTGATATGGAGTTGATTATGGATACGACTGTTGTGATAACGCCTTCACTCACCCTGAAGAATCCGATAATGAGCGCATCAGGTACCTTTGCCTATGGCGAGGAATTTTCAGAGATCTTTGACCTGTCCCTGATGGGGGCTGTTGTAACAAAAGGTCTTTCCTTAAACCCAAAGAAGGGTAATCCCACACCGAGGGTCTTCGAGACTCCATGTGGACTCATCAATGCCATCGGCCTTGAGAATATCGGTGTCGATGCATTTGTCAGGGAGAAACTACCTTTTCTTAGACAGTTCGATGTCCCAATAATTGCGAATTTCTTTGGATCAGTCCTGGAAGAATATGAACAAACAGCAGAGAAACTCAATATAGATGGCTTATCGGCTTTGGAAATGAATGTATCGTGCCCGAATGTTAAAAAGGGAGGCATTGAGTTCGGCAAGGACCCGGGAACTCTGTTTTCCTTGATCTCGAAGGTTCGATCGGTAACGGATAAGCCACTGTTGATAAAACTCTCTCCCATGGTGACGGATATTTGCGAGATGGCACTGGCTGCACAGGAAGCAGGAGCAGATGCCATAACGTGTGCCAACACCATCCCGGCTATGGCAATCGATGAAGAGACAAGGAGGCCGGTCCTGGGAAACATAACCGGAGGACTTTCCGGCCCTGCAATCAAACCGGTATCATTGAAGCTGGTCTGGGATGTTCATAAATGTGTACGTATCCCTATTATTGCATCAGGCGGTATCGTTTCATATCGGGACGTTATACAATTTATCCTCGCCGGGGCAACCGCTGTCGAAATAGGAAGTGCCGCTTTGCGCGATCCACTGTGTTTCTCCCGGATAATCAGGGACATAGAGGACTATCTGGCAAGGCATTCGCTGGAGAGGATTTCCGATCTCATCGGAAAGCTCGATGTGAGCTAAGACACACTCTTGACCATCAGTTGCCGCATCGGAGATTTCATGTATTGATGGTCGGCGTCACTGTTTAGAATATTTTGGTGTTGAATACGTCTTCGCGTCCGCTTCATGTGGCCCGGCAACTCTGCCTGACAGGACGCCGGAGAAAGAAGCTTGGGTATCATACCGTGCAGCGGGTAGAAGATTTCGCTGTATCTTGCGGGGCTTAAGGTAAAGGGTCAAGGATTTGCCCCGGGATTCATACCTTTGAACTGTTTTTTTATCAGGAGGTCACGGAAATGTTATGGCATGTGGGAAAGACAACGCCACTGGCGGTTGTCTTTGTGGGTATATGCAGTGGAATTCTCCTTTCCCGTTGGGATTGCTGTTTTCTTGCCTTTGCTGTTTTCTTCATGATCCTTCTTGTAAGCAAAGAACGGTTTGTGCATGCAGCCATCGGGATTATCATGGGTTTTGTCTCAATGTCCCTTGCTCCTCAATGGGCGAGGATCGATGAGGGGCAGCACCTGGTGGAGGGTAGGGTTGAAGATGCCGGGTTTTACCACGGGACCTTCAGGGTGGTTCTGGACAAAGTATACCTCGATCATGAAAGCCTCAGAGGGCTGGCCCAACTGCGTGTTTACCACAATGTGGGGACACTTCGAAGTGGATGTCTGCTCAGGGCATACGCAACCATCAAGACGCCAAGAGGGTTTGGGAACCCTGGTGAATTTGATTATTCCGAATACCTTCTGGAGCAAGGTATTACGCTGACCGGTGTGGTCAGGGATTTTACCGAGATTGAGATAACAGGGTCAGGATCTTCATCAGGATTCAAGGATCTCATTACAGGAAAACTTTCAGCCCTGGCCAGGCCCGAAGCCGAGGTGCTCAAGGCGGTCCTGATCGGTGACCGTTCAGGGCTTGCCTATTCGCTGCGGGATGATTTTGCTGCACTCGGGATTGCCCATCTCCTGGCAATATCAGGCCTTCACATGGGGATTATCATTGTCCTTGGTTATGTAGTTCTATTCACGATAGTCCGGCTGATTCCACCGTTGGCCCTTCGATATGACACTCCATTCATGGCAAAGACAGGAGGTCTAGTCTGTGCTTTTGTCTATACCATCTTTGTCGGTGCCACAATACCCACACTGCGGGCGATGATTATGGCAAGTTGTCTGATCGGGGCTTTAGCATTCCTGCGCAAGGCATATCTCCTTGAAAGTCTAGCCGTTGCCGGAATAATTATCCTTATCTTCTGGCCGGTATCTTTGCATTCTCCCAGCTTTGTTCTGTCATTTTCTGCCGTTGTTGGTATAATAGCGGCATATTCCCGTTTTGAACACATCCCAGCATGGCTGATGTCCGTGCTTATTCCCATAGGTGCAAGTATTTTCACCCTGCCGGCCGTTGTGTATGTGTTTGGTTTTGTATCCCCCTTAGGGATTATATCCAATCTTGTCTGTGTTCCCTTGTTCAGTTTTATTATCATGCCGTTGGGTCTGATGGGCCTCTTAGCAGCACCTTTATCAGACGGCATTTCCTCACTCCTGTTCTCTGTAAGCATGGACGGAATTGGCATTATATTACGGGTGAGTGATATGCTCGGAACACTCAAGCCGGTTATACAACCATCGATCCTGTGGGTCTTTGCCAGCTATGCAGGACTCTTTGTTGCATTCTTTGGAAGATCATCGAGGATAAAATCCATGATCCTCATTCTCTGCAGTCTTATGGTGTTTTTCGTTCCAATAATCAGCCAGATGGTACGGGTTACCAAACCCTTGTGCTTCAACTTCATCAGTGTTGGCCAGGGTGACAGCACGCTTGTAACGAATAAATCTTCCGCTATGCTGATTGATGCTGGTGGAAGTTACTCCGGATTTGATACCGGCAGATTCATTGTCGCTCCACATTTACTCAGAAAGGGGATCACTCATCTCGATATTGTAGTCATCACTCATTTTCATCCTGATCATGCAGGCGGAATGCCATTTATTCTCGATCGGTTTGAAGTGGGAGAGATCTGGACAAACATAGAGTTTGAAAAGAACCGGTATTCCCGGGACATAATGAGGATTGCCCGAAGGAAGTTCATTCCTGTGAGGTCGGTGAATTTTGGGGATACATATGAGCTTGACGGCATGAAAATATCAGTGCTAAACCCCTCTATGGAAACCGGGACCGATTTGGCGGACCAGAATCTGCTTTCCATTGTCGTAAGAATAGATGATGGGAATATGAGCGGCCTTTTCATGGCCGATGCAGACGGATACGGAGAGATAATGTTAAGCCGATTAGAGCAGGATTTGTCTGCAGATGTATTGAAAGTGGCACATCACGGTTCTAAAAAATCCTGTACTAATATGCTGCTGGACAGGGTGAACCCTGATATTGCGGTGATATCCTGTGGATATGAAAACCCGTACCGTCTTCCGAACAGGGATATCATCAATCGACTGAAAAAAAGAGGTATACAGGTTTACAGGACAGATCTTCATGGAGAGATATCGGTATGCCCGGGGAAAATGACAGCTAAGGTTAAGTCAGCCAGGTATCGTGCCGATATAAAATAGGATAGACTCTGGTGGTGTAGCTAATCAAACGGGAAGGGGTATGAGAGAAGGAATGAATAGAAATGGGTTTACCCTTCTGGAACTTATGGTCGTGGTTGTTATTATCGGTGTGCTTGCGGCGGTTGCCGTGCCCAATATGGGCGGCTGGCTTGCTAAAAGGGATCTGAATTCTACAGCGAGAACCATTTATTCCAATCTTCAGCAGGCCCGCAGCGAGGCGATAAAGAGAAATTCCGATATCAAGGTCTGTTTTGACAGCGCAACATCCCCGAACAGATATATCATGGTAGCAACTACAGGTGGAACCATTGTCCCATGGACAAGTTTCCCGAACACCTTTGTATCAATAACGGCCACAAATTTTGCCGGTAATGCAGCCATGGGTGCAAATTCCACGGGGTTTAACAGCAGGGGGCTCGCGTTACAGTCCGGCAACATCACGATTCAAAGCACAAAGGCGCCCACTGCAGATAATCAGCGTACAATAACACTCTCTTTCGGGGGGAGCACAAGTATATCGCCATGAATACTAATAAACTGTTATCCGACAATAGGGGTCTGACCCTGGTTGAGCTCATGGTTGTACTGGTATTGTCTTTACTTCTCATGGCAGCGGTGTATCTATCCTATCAGGTGCAGCACAGGGAAAGTAATGTCCAACACGAGGTCTCTGCCATACAGCAGGATTTGAGAGCCGTGATGGATATCATGGAAAGGGACATCAGAAATGCCGGCTGTGACCCCAGTGAGCCACCAATCGGATTGATAGGCATTGTGAGTACGAGTGGCGCATTTCCAGCTTCCAATGAGACAAGGCTGGGACTCAGAATGGATCTTGACGGTGACGGTGTTGTCAGTGGATCTGATGAGATCGTCAGTTATATATGGCACCATGATACCAGAAGGCTCGAGAGAAACGGTCAGAACCTGGCCGAGAATATCACGAATCTGACGCTCATTTACACCAGCAGTGGTGCAAACCTGACACCTGCATCCGGCACACAATTGGGGGCGGATGCGGCCGATGTACGAGTTATTGATATCACTCTTCAGACAAGAAGTGACGAACGTGACCCCGAGACAGGCAGCTACCTGACAAGAACCTTCACCAGAAGAGTTAAAGGAAGGAATCTGGGATTGTAAACGACGCAAGTCAAGGATAGGGGCAGTTGATGAAGGTTTTCTTAATGAAAGAAAAGGGTTTTACTCTCCTGGAACTGGTTGTAGCCATACTTGTCTTTGCAGTCGGCATCCTCGGTATCGCAAAGATGCAGTCTTTGTCGGTCATGGGCAACAGTTACGGTATGCATATGTCCCAGGCAGTCAACATAGCACAGGATAAGCTTGAAGAATTGCAGGATCTTCCCCTCAGCAGCAGCACCTTCGGGATTGGCACGCCATCGATTGCACCATTCATTAAAACCGTAGATGGTGTTGACTATACAATTCAATACAATGTCAAACAAGTCGCTGCACTCGGAGCAAGAGAGGTGGAAATCGAGGTGCAGTGGGCTGATAAAGGTGCTACCCCGACAGCTACAATCACATTCATTAAGCGTTAGCCGGTATAGAGGTGTGAAATAATGGATATTGAGCAGGGCAGGTTGAACATGATTAAAGGCAATGACGGGATGGTGCTGGTAATGGTGCTGCTGGTTCTCATGGCGAGCATCCTTATCGGTATGTTCAGCATGCGGTCATCAAATATTGAGATCAAGATCTCCGGGAATGAACTGGCATATAAACAGGATTTTTATACTGCCGAAGGGGCTGCAGAATTTCTCATAGCTAACTTCGCCCCGATAGTTAACAATCTCTCGGGTGGAGATCTTACCCTTCTGGAAACCCGTGACATAACAGCAGATGTTCAAGGTTACTTAACTGATGCCAGCATTGTGAGTGATGCAAGAATTCTCATTACCTATGAAAGACATTTTGAAGATCCTCCTTCCTCAGGATTGTATACTGATCACTACAAAATAGTCTCCCGTGCAGGTGATCATGAGATTGAGGTGGGGATTGAGTGGTAGGAAACACCAAAGGAGAGGTGTCATGAAGAAGAATATCCTGATTGCCGGGCTGAGTATGGTCTTTTTTCTTATTACAGGGCTGTCTCATGCCATGGATACTGATCTATATACCGGGAAATCAGTTGTAGTCCCGCCGAATGTGCTCATAATATTTGATACCTCCGGCTCTATGGATGATCGGGTACCGGATAGAACGTTTGATCCGACTTATGATTATTCAGCCGAACCAGGCGACACTAATTTTGATAATGAAAAGGTCTATTACTGGAACAATTCATTCTGGGGGGGAGATTGGGAAATATTTGCGGATCTTGTATCGGATCTTGACTGTGATGATGCAGAGACGACACTCAATACCTTCGGCCGCTGGTCAGGAAATATCCATGTAGAGGCAGACGGCTATGGTTGTTCAACAGATGACTCCGACTTTGAAACCCTGTCCACCGGAACGTTTCTGAACTACTATGAATCCGACCTGACCCCGTTCAGAAAGAAGATCGATGTGGCCAGGGATGCAATAAAAACATTACTGCAAAACATGATAGACAGCGGTGAGGATATTCGAGTCGGCTTGATGCGTTTCAATACGAGCAACGTCGGCGGAAGGATATCCGTACCCATAGCAGACCTTGATGCAGCGCAGAAGGCCCTGTTGGATGCCGCCATAAACTCATATACCGCTAATGGGGCAACGCCTCTGGCAGAGAGTCTCGCTGAAGCAGGGCTCTATTTTGCCGGCAAGAGTTCCTGGGCTAATATAGGTGTCACCTATACATCTCCGATTCAGTGGCGATGCCAGCAGAACCATATCATTCTCATGACCGACGGCAACTCATGGTATGATGAAGGCGGTGGTGGGGTTGGATTAAATATCTTTACACGGGCTGATTATATCAATGGAAATGATATCGGCGATTATGATGGGGATGGAGAGGACCCTGGAACCGATGGCAATGGTGGAACACACTGGCTCGACGATGTTGCAAAATTTCTCTATGACGAGGACATGATAATCTCCGGTAATGATTTATCAGGAGAACCATTTGAACAGTATGTGCGTGATCCCGCCTCACCGGTTGACCCTATTGGTTTTGAGCGACAGAATATTCATACCCATACCATCGGGTTTGCTACCGGCACCAATGATCTGCTGCTCAGACGGGCGGCAGCGGGTTCAGACAGTGTCCATGGATCACACGGCAATGGTCTGTACCGTGCCAGTTACAGTACGGAAGAGATCCAGACCGCCTTTGAAGATATATTCGGTTCAATTATCGAGAAGAATGTAAACCTTTCTGCACCGGTTGTACCCATAAGCGAACTTGACAACAACTATTCTGGCCGAAACCTTTATGTGGGTATGTTCCGCCCCAATGATGGTCCTTTCTGGCATGGAAACATTAAGAAATATGTCCTGGATAAGTACGGAAGTGTTCTCCAAAAAGACGGGACAAGCCCTGCCACAGATACCAACGGAGTAATCTTAAGTGATGCCTCGTCATGTTACCCGGACAGCAATGCAGATGGTTTTGCTGTGGATGAGGGGGGGATCGGCGCAGCTCTACTCACCCAGAACAATAGGAAATTCTACACATACGATACAGGCGCTGCCACGACTACCGATCTTACTGATACATCCAATGCATTCAGTAAAACAAACAATGATGTGAGAACCGAACTGGGAGTCGCGGATCCTGACGATCTCATCGACTTCCTGCTGGCACAGAACGATTATGATCCGGATGCGGGAGCGGAGACCAAGAAGCGTGACTGGGTCCTGGGTGACCTGCTCCATTCGAAGCCCAGCATCCTCGATGTAAACGCTACGACAAAGGCACTTATCTTTGTGGGGTCTAATGACGGATTCCTTCACTGCTTTGTGGATGATGATGGGGGAAACAACGAAGGGCTCAGCCCGGTATATACAGATGATACAGTATCAGAGGCATGGTCGTTTGTGCCATGGGATCAGATCTCAAAGATGCCTAACATAATGGACACTGAGGCTAATCACGAGATATTTATTGACGGCTCACCTGTTGTCTATCCTTCCGGAAGTGAAATGCTTGTCACCTTCGGGCTGCGCAGAGGAGGCGACAAATACCACACCCTGGACATAGGGACCGTTACCACTGTCGATGATGAAACGGTCTATACAGGGGGATATGATTCTCCTGCCTGGAAATGGGAAATCGCTCCGAACTTCCTGGGGACCGAAACACTGGGCCAGTCCTGGTGTACACCAGTGGTGGGGAACATGAAGATCGGTGGAGCTGTGAAAACTGCAATGTTCCTTTCAGGCGGGTATGATATATTGGAAGATGATGATCATTATGATACAGACGATCCTTCAAAGACGCCGAATGCTTCAGATACCAAGGGAAGGGCAGTCTATGCCGTTGATGTATCTGACGGATCACTGTTGAGTTCGACACTCAGTTTCAACAACAGCGGTTATGCTGCAATGACGCATTGCATTGTAGATATCCTGGCATTTGATTTCGACCACGATGTAAACAATCTCATTGACACCGTGTATGCAGGTGATATGGGCGGAAACCTGTTTGTTTTCAATGACAGAAGCGCTACCGGGGCTACCTGGAGTCATCAGCTCCTGTTCAAGGCCAGGGATGGCATTACTGCTGACAGCTGGCTGAAGTTCTTTTACAGGCCTGTTGTGAAATCCATGAGCTGGGGGGAATATGTCTTTATCGGTACGGGTGACCGCGAAGCCCCTGATGATACCCATACGGAGAATTTCTTCTACGGCATCAAGAATAGATGGGATGGAACAACTACCCTCTGGTCGGATCTTACGGATGTATCAGCAGCCTCATACAATGATACCCTGCGATCTTACCTGAAGAGCGATGCTTGCAAGGGCTGGCTGATTAAGTTTGACCAGGATGGTGAAAAGGTGGTCTCCTATCCGCTCTTGTACGAATACAGGGATACCAACCTGATACAGCATGCCATGGTGATCTTTACAACCTTTACACCGGATCCTCCAGGAATTGATCTGTGTAACATGGAGGTGTTTGGTGGGGCTCGTGTTTATCTGTTGGATTATGCAACAGGAGAGCCGGCTTACGACACAAATGGAGACGGTGTAATCGATGGCAGTGACGACAGATCCATATACATAGGCCTCGGTATGCCATCTGCCCCGCAGATCGTGGAGCTCTTGGATGAAGATGATGGGACCACCATCAGGACAAAATTGATTATTACAGCAGCAGAGCATCCCAGTAATGCCGACGACGCCAATGACATAGCAACCACATTCACTCCGGACATTAACCTTCCTGAAGATACGACGGTCACCAGTGTCCCCACTATCAGGTACTGGAAGCAGAATTGATACAAAGGAGACAGATATGTTCAAGAAGACAACCATAATAACCCTGACAGCTGTTCTCTGCCTGATATTCTCAGCCGGGATCTGTCTGGGGGATAAGATACGAGTGCCGGTGACCAACTGGAAAGAGATCGAGTTCCAGGGAAAGATATCGTATATAAGCCCTGTCGGGGATTACATTATCGCCTCCGAGCGAAAGGTTGTCCTTGTGGATATGTGGCATAACCACAAGCACTACGAGACAAATGTATTGGATGTAAACGGCAGCTCAATCAGATTTACTGACCTGAACAAGGGGATGTGGATCTTTGTGCGCGGGGGCATCCTGCCTGATAATACTATTGGAGCCCGTTCTATATATCTCCTGCCTGATCAGCTGGATGAAAAGAAGATGAAAAAAGTATATCCTGCTCTGAAAGAAATGCAGAAATGGGGAAAATAAGCAAAAAATTAATAAGATATAAATAATCGGGGAATGAATTGTAATGCGCTCGAAGAACTGGATTAAGCGCGTCATCTATTTTCAGGAAAAAAAAGAGTATAACCTTTACACCATCCTGATCTTTGCTTTATTCGTGGGCAGTGTGCGTTCTCTTGAAGAAATGATGCTTGCTCACAGCATAGGCTATCAGGAAAGCATCATCAACAGCATTACATTCTATTTCCTCATGATATGGTCGTATACGCTCGTTATCACCCTTCTCACCAAAGTCCCATGGCAAAAGGCGATACATGCAGTGCTCATCGGCGTGTTTCTCGGGATATTTCCTCCAATCATCGACGTGTTCATATACGGAGTTGGGAAATTTTCATACACCTATGTCATGGGAACTCCATCCATTGCTCAACTTATCATGTTTGACCCGGACAATGGTTTTCCCATAGGGGAGGGCCTGATACTCTGGTCCACCATCTTTTTTGCGGGTTATTATGTGTATATCAAGACATCCAGTCTTTCAAAAGCATTCCTGGGCGGCTCTTTAGCGTATCTCATCAATATAAATGCCGGGTCGATAATTCCGGCTATCTCATCTCTTATATACGATAAGCTTTCCCTGACACGGATGGCCTGCATTTCTCTGGTGCAGATAACGGTTTCGGTTCTCTTCTTCCTGGCGCTGAATTCTCATATAGCAAGGCTTCTGGCAAGAAGATGTCTTCACTGTTTCCCGTTTGTTATCCTCACCTTTTTAGGTGCCGCGGTAACCGAGCGCATAACACCTTCCACGTTTCTCATGGCTTTCCTCGTTTTCTATGCAGGTATTACCGCTCTGGTGCAGAACGACTATTTCGACCGGAAGGAAGATTCCATATCCGGAAGAGCCTTGGTTGTCGAAAGGCAGGACCTGTCCTTTTTCAATGCTACATGCGCCGCCATGATCATGGTTTTGTTCAGCATGAAAAAGGGGATAATCTTTCTGCCGCTGCTGCTGCTCTTTATCTGCTCCGTTATCTATAATCATGATTTCTATCGGGCAAAACGGTTTTTCCCCGGTAATTACAA
>DAISYU010000072.1:0-17061 GCA_036825155.1 Thermodesulfobacteriota bacterium
TATTTCTTCTTTTTCTTCTTCAGCGCCTGCTGGAGCTTTTCGCCCAGGGAGCTTACCGGTTCGCTGGAGTCTTTGGAGAATGTCCTCCAGTCGTCCTCGTCACGGGAGTCTCCGGGTGCCAGGGTGATCCTGCGCTGAGCGGGATCGATCTCTTCGATGAGGACCATGATGCGATCCCCTTCCCGCATCTTTTCGATGGCTGCCGGGTCATGGAACCTGTTGATCCGGGATTTCGGCAGAAGCCCCGTGATACCGGGGGCCAGGGAGATGAATATTCCGAACCGCTCCTTCTTTTCGATGGTTCCCTCCACTGCCTGGGAGATATAGTACTTGTCTTTCACATCGATCCAGGGGTCACCTTCCGCATCCTTCATGCTCAGCGAGATCCGCTTTTTCTCCTGATCGATTTCCTTGATCATCACATCAACGATATCGCCCTGAGAGACCATCTCCTGGGGTTTGTTCACCCGTTTGGTGTAGCTCATCTCGGAGATGTGTACCAGCCCTTCTATCCCGGGTTCGATCTCGACAAAGCAGCCGAAATCCATACACCGGGTGACCTTTCCGTGTATCTTGTTGCCGGATGCGAATCTTTCGGTGATGCTCTCCCACGGATCTGCATCGACCTGTTTCATGGAGAGCGACAGCTTTTTCTCTCCCTTAGCTTCGTTTGTCTGGATATCGAGCACCTTTACCTTCACCGTGTCGCCGGTATGGAGTATATCATCCGGGCTTGCCAGGCGTGCCCAACTCATCTCGGATATGTGCACCATCCCCTCTACCCCGGGGAAGAGTTCGATGAATGCGCCATAGGGCATGATGGTGCTTACCCTGCCTTCGTACACAGAACCGATGGACAGTGTCTCAAAGAACGTTTCCTTTGCCTTTTCCTGTTCCTGTTCCAGCAGGACCCGCCTGGAAAGCACAATGTTTTTGGCATTCTCGTCGAGTTCCGTGATGACAAAGCGTAATGTCTGACCCACATAGTCCTCGGGATGTTCCACATAGAGGGTGTCTATCTGGCTTATGGGGCAGAAGGCCCGGCGTTTCAGTACGTCTATGCTGAACCCTCCCTTTATGGTTTCGGTTACCCTGCCTTCCACCGGTATGGCATTGTCATACGCGTCCTGAAGCATGTTCAGACCGCCTATTCCGGATATGGCACGTGAGAGCCGTATTTCTCCACCACGCAGAGACACCACATAGAGTTCAAGGGTGTCACCGATGGCATAGGGCAACTCGCCGTTATCATCGAGGAGTTCGTCGGCATCAACAACACCGTCCATCTTATGGCCGGTATCCACAAAGATGCTCTCTTTGCCTATGGAGATTATCTTGCCGGCTATCTTGTCGCCTACCTGGATTGCAGAGCCTTCTTCCGGAGCATATGAATCCAAAAGATCGGCCATGGACTGCTGCTGGTTTTCCGTGCTCTCGTCAATGGGTTTATCAGACATGAATCGTTCTCCTCATATCGGTTCTAAGGTTATGGGATGGTATAGAAAAATGTTTTCTGAGTAAAGTATAATAATGCATTGGACGAACCCCTTGTTTTGTCGAATCATCAGAACATAAAAAAAGGCCCGTCAAGGTTGACGGGCCCTGGTTCTTTTCATATTGCGGCTCCCGGATACTCCCCGGGATATACGCTTACAGTTTCCTGTTGTCGATAACCCGCACTGCCTTTCCCTGGGCAACCGGGATGCTCCCTGGCTCACACAGATCCACCTCGGGGGTGATCAGGATTTCGTCTCTGAGTTCATGGGTTATCTTCTTCCGCAGGTTCTCCAGGGATTTGTAATCATCGATAAAGAAGTTTGCGTCGAGTTCCACCTTTACGATCATGTGGTCGTTGTTCCCCTTTGTCTCCAGGAGGATCTGGTAGTTGCGGCCCACACCGGGTATCCCGATAAGCACGGATTCGATCTGAATGGGGAAGATATTTACCCCCTTGAGGATCATCATGTCGTCGCTTCTGCCCGTGATCCGCCGGAGGCGGGAGTGGGTTCTGCCGCACGCGCATTCTCCCGGGAGAATCGTGGTCAGGTCTTTGGTGCGGTAGCGGATAATCGGCATAGACTCTCTGGTAAGGGTTGTTATGACGAGTTCTCCCTCTTCACCGTCAGGCATGGGTTCCAGCGTATCGGGGTCTATGATCTCGATGAGGTAGGCATCTTCCCAGATGTGTGTGCCGTTCTTTTCCGTACATTCAAAGGCAACGCCCGGTCCGTTCATCTCTGAGAGGCCGTATGAGTTGAATGCATCGATCCCGAAGAAGTCTTCCACCTTCTTTCGTGTTTCCTCGGAGTATGGTTCCGCACCCATGATGGCATACTTGAAGGTCGGGAACTCCTTTTTCGGATCAATGCCCATTGATTCAATACTGTCGGCGAGGTACATGGCATAGCTGGGAATCACATGGATTACGGTGGCTCCGAATTCCTTCATGAATTTCAGCTGCCGCTTGGTATTGCCCGGTCCGGTAGGGATCGTGAGGCAGCCGAGTCGCTCCGCCCCGTAATGCAGCCCGAGGCCGCCGGTAAAGAGACCGTATCCGATCATGTTCACGAATACATCATGCTTTCTGACACCCATCATGTACATGCACCGGGCAACCAGCTCGGTCCACATATCGATATCCTTCGCGCTGTGATAGACCACAGTGGGGATACCGGTTGTGCCGGATGATGAATGGAGCCTGATTACCTTATCAAGGGATGTGCACACCATACCGTACGGATAAGCATCACGGAGGTCCTGCTTTGTTGTAAGCGGCAGCTTCCGTATATCGCTTAAGTCCTGGATGTTATAATCTCCGATGCCGCGTGCTTTGTAGAAAGGGGCATTTGCAGCCCTTTTCAGCGTGTCTTTGAGCCGTTGTAATTGAAGTTCCTTCAATTGATCTTTCTTGATGCATTCTATTTCTTTGTCCCAGTACACGGATCTCCCCTCCTTTTGCTGGAATTACAACCAATAATACCTATCATGCCGGACGCCTCCCTGTCAAACTGCGGCATGGGAATTCGTCATAAAGATCCGGAAATCTGAGAACTGCCGGGAGCTTATGATAATCAAGCTTTCCCGGCGGATACGAAATGATATGACTCTTGATGGAGTCGTATTGTTTGCCGTTGTGTTCAGCTTCGGACTGGATACAACTCATCGCATCCGACCGATTCTCGCCCGACGTCTTTGTTCGTGGAGAGAAAACGTCTGTTCGTGAGGTTACTGTGCCGGCGCAGGTGCAGGAGGTGCGGGTTCAGCCGGAGCAGATGCCGGCGGTGCTGCCGTCTCTGTCATCGGCTTCGTATCCATAATACTCATGCTTGGTTTTTCAAAGGCAAAATATCCCAGAGTCAAAGAGGTAAGCATGAAAACGATCACCAATACGCGGGTCGCCTTGTTCAAAAAATCTGCCGGTCCTGCCGAACCGAACAGAGCCTGACTGCCTGCCCCTCCGAATACAGCGCCGATATCGGCACCCTTGCCCGATTGCAAGAGCACGGAAACAATCAATAATACCGATACGGTGATATGAACAGTTAACACAACTCCATACATTGTTTTCTCATCCTTTAAATCGTATTATTCTCTCGAACGATGCTGCATCAAGGCTGGCACCGCCAACCAGGGCACCATCGATATCTCTCTGCTCCATCAGTGAGTCGACATTGTCGCCTTTTACGCTCCCTCCATAGAGGATACGCATGCCTTGGGCGCGCTCAGCTCCGAACAATTCAGTAATATCCGACCTGATAAAGGCGTGGACCTCCTGGGCCATCTGTGGGGTTGCCGTCTTGCCGGTGCCGATTGCCCATACCGGTTCATAGGCGATAACCAGGGTCTTGGCCTGTTTTGCATCCAGGCCTGAAAGGCCCTGCCTGACCTGCGTTCCCACGACATCGAAGGTCTTGCCCGCCTCACGGTCTTCAAGGCGTTCTCCCACACAGACAATGGGGATCAATCCGGCCTTGAGTGCGGCGAAGAGACGTTTGTTGACGGTTTCATCCGTCTCGGAGAAATACTGCCTGCGCTCGGAGTGGCCAATGATGGCGTACAGTGCGCCGATACTTTTGAGCATAGGCGCACTTACCTCACCGGTATAAGCCCCCTGATCCTCGAAGAACACATTTTGAGAACCCACCTTGACCGGGGTGCCGGCAAATGCCTTGGCCAGGGCCTGGATGTATATGTAGGGAGGGCAGATAAGCATGTCCCGGTCAGTGACATCCGAGACCTTCTTCACAAATTCGGCTGCAAAGGCCTCCACTTCTTCAAGGCCCTTGAACATCTTCCAATTGCCTGCTATCAGGGGCTTTCTCATGATACTATCCTATTCCTCAAGCGCTTTTACCCCGGGCAGTTCCCTGCCGCCGAGCATCTCAAGGAACGCGCCGCCTGCTGTTGATACGAAGTCTATTTTATCCATAGTGTTACTCTTATGCAGTGCAGCATCTGTATCACCACCGCCCACAATGGTCAATGCCTTTGATGAAGCGATATTTTTTGTAATCTCCATGGTACCCCTGGAAAAGGCATCGATTTCGAACACACCCATGGGGCCGTTCCACACGATGGTGTTGCAATCTGCCAGCGCTTCAGAGAAGAGGGTAATGGAGGCAGGACCGATGTCCAGGCCCATAAGGCCTGCAGGGATCTCCTGAATGGTTGTCGTGCTCACGTCCTGGGATTCTTTCGGCTCCGCTGCACACAGGCAGTCCACGGGAAGATAGAGCTTGACGCCTTTTGCCTTGGCCTTTTCCATGATCGTCCGGGCAGTTTCAATGAGTTCGTCTTCCACGAGAGACTTGCCGATATTCTGCCCCAGGGATTTTACAAAAGTAAAGGCCATCCCGCCGCCGATAATGATCTTGTCCACCTTTTCTATGAGATTCTCCAGGATCTCCAGCTTGCCTGAGACCTTTGCTCCTCCCACCACTGCGGCAAACGGACGTTTGGGGTCCTTGAGCGCCTTGTTGATATGTTCCACCTCCCGAAGGAGAAGGAATCCGGCGGCCTTTTCGGTTATATAATCACAGATACCCACGTTTGAAGCATGGGCGCGGTGGGCCGTGGCAAAGGCGTCGTTCACGAAGCAATCACCGAGTTCTGCAAGCTGCTTGGCAAACTCGGGGTTATTTTTCTCTTCCTCGATGTGGAACCGGAGATTCTCCAGGAGCAGTACCTCGCCTGGCTCTAATTCATCCACCATTGCCTTGACCGCAGATCCGACACAGTCAGGAGCCATATTTACACTTGTACCCAACAGCTCGGAGAGTCTCCGTGCCGCCGGCAGAAGGCTTTTGCCTTTCAATACCTGGCCTTTGGGCCGTCCCAGGTGGGACATGAGGATAACCTTTGCACCCTGATCAACAGCATACTGCGCGGTGGGGAGGGCTGCTTTTATGCGTGCATCATCGGTAATGTTGCCATTTTCATCGAGCGGTACGTTGAAATCTACTCTGATGAGGACTCTCTTTGATTTCAAGTCCAGATCTTTGATGGACTTAATACCCATAATCTCCTCCTTATGTGGTATGTGTTTTCTGTGATAACATCACGCAATTATTTAAGAAAAAGGAAATCATCCAAGATGAAATGCCTTTTGTCAAAATCGAACTCTTTACAAAGAGACCTGTGTATAATTAAATATGATTTTGTATATTATTAAGTTGGAAGATCTGTCAATGGGATTTCACGATGAACAGCGATAGGCAATTGAGCACGAGAATGATCGATAGCATGGGCGAAAGGTTTCGCCAGTTGATCGGTAATCTGGTGCAGGGAAATGAAAAGAGGGCTCGCAGGCTTGCCGAGGTTGCACAGAGAGAGATCCCGTCTATGGGGCAGCGTGTAGTGATCCAGACCCTTATCGAAGAGATGGCACAGACCCAGGCGATGAGGAATTCTTTGATCAATTCCCCTTCCATTGTCCCGGGAATTGGTACCGTCCTTTCATTCTGGCTCATTAGTGTCGAAGATTTTTTTCTGCTGGATCAGAGTGTTACGCTCGTGCTTGCCCTGTGCATTCTTCACGGAGTCCCTATGGATGAATCCCAGGCGGTGGAAGACTTTATCATCCAGGTCATTGGTGAGGTATACGGGATCAGGAATGGGAAAGAAGACCCGGATGCCGATTCCATCAGCAGGGACCTCATGACCAAAAAACTTCCGCAAAAATATGTCGATATGGGACTCAACAGGGGTCTGCACAGATTCGTGCGCCGGATACTGCCGTTCAAGAGGCGTTCGCGCCTCCTGCCAGTGGGATTCGGACTCATGATGTCGGCATACCATGCCTATAATACCATTGTGTCGGTGGGCCGCCTGTCGCTCAAGTATATGCCGCGCCTGAAGCTGGAAACCTGAGACGGCTGAAGCAGTTTTTCCCAACATCTTTCTTTTAAAGCGCAGAAACTGACAGGGTTTGCACCCTAAGGACACTTCTTTCTTGGCATCTGCCGCCTGAACAGCAGGAATAAGGATTGTACCTAAGGATCAGAGCCTGTAGAGTTCCTTGTCCCAGATTTTTACCCAGTTTCTTTTGAGGACGTCGGTTGCTTCCTTGAGATTGTCCACATCGATAATTATGATCGGATTGCTTGCCCTGCCGATGTAAGGATACATGGTCGTAACATTGATTTTGGCATCACGCAGAGGCCGCAGCACCGCGTTCATACCGCCTGGATGATCAGGCATCTCCACTGCAAGGACATCGCTTTCCAAGTATTCGATCTGCTCGGTGCTCAGAGCATTCTTTGCTTTCTTCGGGTCATCCACGACGATACATATTGATGATATAGTGGTGGACTCCTGTCCCACCGAAATAGCCCGTATATTGACGCCGTGTTTGCCAAGGACATCACTGATATACGAGAGCTTGCCCGATACGTTTGCAGTTTCAAGTCGAAGTTGTTTGATCGCCATTGCCTATTTCTCCTTCGCAAAAAAATCACAACCTACATTCAATGCCTCAATATTCTTATCTTTAAATCGTGCCTTGGACTTGCCCAGCATCTCCTCCATATTGTCGATGATGGTGGACAGTTTGACCTGATGGGTCTTGGTCACAAATGCCCCGAGCATGATCATATTGGCGTAGCGTTCCCCGACACTGGCCTTGGCAAGATCGTTCACCGGTATCTCCACAACCTCTATATCACCCCGTACCGGTCTGAGCGTCACAATGGAGGTGTTGATAAATATCTCTCCTCCCGAGGCGCTCTGGTTCTGGAGTCTCTCCAGGGAGAGGTTGTCCATTACCACAAGGTAATCAGGCGAGGATGCCACCGGAGAGGCAATTTCTTCGTCGGAAATGGCGATTGTGCACGAGGTGACGCCTCCACGCATTTCTGCACCGTATGCGGGCAAGTAGGTGACGTGCTGCCCCTCAAGCATCGCCGCCCATGCAAAGCATTGACCGGAGAACAGAATCCCCTGTCCTCCTATACCGCTCATGATTGTCTTTTGAAGCATAACTTACGAGCCCTTCTTTGTCTTCGTTGCCGTTATATCTTTCATCACGCCAATGGGATATTCTTTTTCCATCTTTTCTTCCAGGTACGTAAACGAATCCTTTGGCGAAACCTTCCAGTTTGTGGGGCATGGGGAGAGGACTTCCACCAGGGAATACCCCAGCCCGGCGATCTGCACTTCGAAAGCCTTCTTGATGGACTTTTTCGTCTCCCGTATCTTTGCAGGGGTGGCAAGAGACGTGCGCGTAACATACGCCGCTCCGGGCATGGTTCCGATCATTTCAGTTATCCTTAGGGGATGGCCCTCGACCTCGGGTCTTCTCCCATAGGGAGAGGTGGATGTCTTCTGCCCGATCATGGTGGTGGGTGCCATCTGGCCGCCTGTCATGCCGTAGACGGCATTGTTGACGAATATGCTGGTAATCTTTTCGCCGCGGTTTGCTGCATGCAGGGTTTCGGCCGTCCCGATGGCGGCCATATCACCGTCGCCCTGGTAGGTGAATATGATCTTGTCCGGACGAGCGCGCTTGAAGCCGGTGGCGATGGCGCATCCTCTTCCATGGGCGGACTCGCACATGTCGATGTCAAAGTAGTTGTAAGCAAGCACGGCACAGCCGGCAGGAGGAACACCGATGATTCTGCCTCTCAGGTCCATCTCGTCGATGAGTTCGCAGATCAGCCTGTGGAGAATAGAGTGTCCGCACCCCGGGCAATAGTGAAACGGGGCCGGCTTCAGGCACTTCGGTCTGGTGTATATGGTCTTCATCTATAGCTCCTTCTGCAGCCAGTACCTCTCGATAATCCGAGCTATTTCCTGTGGTGCGGGGATGATACCTCCGGGCCTTCCATAGAATTCACACGGGACCCGTCCCTCCACGGCCAGACGAACATCATCGATCATTTGCCCGGTGCTCATCTCGAAGACGAGGAAGAGCTTGGTTTTCTTCGCAGCATTGAGGACCGCCTCGTCCGGGAACGGCCAGAGGGTGATGGGTCGGAGCAGACCGACTTTCAGGCCGTCGTTCCTGGCACGTTTGACGGCACCCTTTGCGATCCGGGCCGCTGTCCCGTATGCGATGATCGTCATCTTGGCATCATCTGTCATGAATTCTTCACACTGGGGCAGCTTTTGCCTCATGAGATCGTATTTCCTCTTCAGTTTCCAGTTATGTTCTTCCATTTCCCTGGTATCGAGGATAAGCGATTTGACAATCCGTGACGGCCGTCCGTCGGCTCCATCAAGGATATAATCCTTTGGCGGGAGACCTCCTTCGGGCGCTGTGTAGTCGTGGACATTGATTGGTTCGACGATCTGGCCCATCATCCCGTCTCCGAGGATCATGACAGGCGTCCGATACTTGTCCGCAATATCAAAGGTCTTCATGGTGATGTCGTAGAGTTCCTGAACCGAGGCCGGGGCAAAGACGGGCATCCGGTAGTCACCGTGGCCTCCTCCCCGGGTTGCCTGGTAATAGTCACCCTGACTCGGAGCAATATTGCCCAGGCCGGGGCCTCCCCTGTTTATGTTGACAATCACGGCAGGGAGTTCAAGCGCGGCCAGGAACGAGAGCCCTTCCTGTTTGAGACTGATGCCGGGAGAGGAAGAACTTGTCATGGCCCTCATCCCGGTTGCGGCGGCCCCAAGGACCATATTGATGGAGGCTATCTCGCTCTCCCCCTGGAGAAAGACTCCGCCTACCTCTTCCATCCTCCTGGACATATACTCGGGGATCTCATTCTGCGGGGTGATGGGATAGCCGAAATAACACCTGCAACCGGCCCGGATTGCCGCCTCGCTCAGGGCATCCGTGCCTTTCATGAGCACCCTGTTATTCACGGTACACCTCTATCGCAACTTCAGGACACATCACAGCGCAGAGTCCGCATCCTCTGCACGGTTCCTTGATATATTCTGCGGGGTGGTATCCCTTTTTATTGAGGCTCTCGGAGATGCAAATGGCCTCGTCTGGACAGACAGTGATACACAACTCACAGGCCTTGCATAATCCCTGATCGATAATAATTTTACCCTTAGCTGCCATTTTGCTCTTGTCACTCTTCCTTTAGGATGGCCAGTTATTTAACATCAAAACACATTTCTGTACAGAAAAGATTTTCAAGGGGATTTGCCTGATATTACTCTATAAAAAATCATCAGGTCACCTTTATCTCAAAAAAGCACAACGATGGACATGAATAGTCGGCATTCGTGTTGTATCCGGTGTAGGTGATCCCCCTCCCTGGCGCAAGATTGTGATTGAGGCATTGTCCTGGGCATCATTTTTCGTTCAGCAACAAGAGAAATCTTTGAACGGTTTGCAGAA
Organism: Thermodesulfobacteriota bacterium; assembly: GCA_036825155.1. GTDB lineage: Bacteria > Desulfobacterota > Desulfomonilia > UBA1062 > UBA1062 > DSAD01. The sequence goes on from DAISYU010000072.1 coordinate 9,800, forward strand.
AGCATCGTAAAATCAATTTGTTGAACGGATATGAATGAAAGAAGGGGGAGCATTATTCGTGGATATCACCCCCCTTGAAATCTGTCCAAAGTGCCCTACTAAGAAATTTGAGAAAAAAACCCAGTGGAGGTGAATGGAATGTTAACAATAGGAAGAAGTGGACCTAGATGGAACCCGTGGCTCGAAATGGAGAGGTTTGAAAGAGAGGCGAGCGGTTTACTGTCAGGCCTGGGCCGTTCCCGGACGGCTGGTTTTCCGCCCATCAACGTGCTTACCAGTGAGAATGAAGTGATCGTCACATCAGAGATGCCGGGGGTTGATCCAGCGGATGTTGATCTGTCAGTGAACGGTGATATCCTGACTATCAAAGGGACCAGAAAGCCTCAGGAGCTTGCCGAGGGTCAGAAATGGCACCGCAGGGAGCGGGGACAGGGTAATTTCTACAGGACTGTACAGCTTCCGTTCAATGTCGAGAGCTCCAAGGTCAACGCAGACTATGCAAAGGGTGTGCTTACCGTGAAACTCCCGCGGGCTGAGGCTGACAAGCCGAGAAAGATCACGGTCAAAACAGCGTAATATACGGAGGTGAGTGGTATGGCAAACGAAACAAAAGAACTGGAAAAAACAAAAGATACTGCTGAGGGTGTGGTTATGGAAAGAACGAAGAACACGGTAACCTATACGCCGAATGTGGATATCTTAGAGACAAAAAACGGTCTTGAGATTACGGCAGATTTGCCGGGAGCAGGTGAAAACGACGTAAACGTCACCCTGGAAAACGATGTGCTGTCCATCGAAGCACAGGTTACCTCGGAGTCGATGAACGGATACAAACTCTCATACAGGGAATATGGGGTTGGCGACTACCGCCGTGCATTCACCATCAACGAAGCCATCGATGGGAGCAAGATCGAGGCGAAGATGAAGGATGGTGTGCTGCACATCGTACTGCCAAAGGCAGAAGCTGCAAAACCAAAATCAATCCCTATCCACAAGGGATAGGAAAAAAGGAGGTGGGACTATGGCAATGAAATACATGGCCCCGTTCAAATGGGGCAGACGTGAAGCCCCTGTCCGACAGGGACTGGAAGGGTACCCGATTGACTTGTTCCGCGGTGAGATGAACCGGCTGTTCGATGATTTCTTCAAAGGATTCGGCTTGCGGCCGTTTTCTGAAGAGATGGAGTCCTTTGGTGCATTCAGCCCGACAGTGGATATGACCGAAGACGAATCGTCCATACGGGTTACTGCCGAGCTGCCGGGAATGGATGAGAAGGATATCGAGATCAATCTGACCAAGGATTCTCTCACGATAAAGGGTGAGAAGAAGACGGAATCGGAAAACAAGGACAAGGAATCCTACTACATGGAACGCTCTTTCGGCTCATTCACACGGGTGTTGCCGATCCCGGCTGACATCAATCCGGACAAGGTAGAGGCCGTATTCAAGAAGGGTGTGCTGAATATCACGCTGCCGAAACTGGTCAAGGAAAAGAAGGCCCAGAAGAAGATAGAGATCAAGAGCGCATAAGGCCTTTATACCAGCCGGTCTTTAAAGGGGGCTGTTTTGCCCCCTTTTTGTTTCATTAATGCCGTATGTGAAAAATCTGGAGTAGTGGTGTGTTGGAGTAATGGGTAAGGATGATAACAACAGAATCCGGTATCCAGAAGAAAAGAATAGAGATAAGGGAAGTCAGAAAACCGAAGAAAAATATTTTTTAAGGCCTTTTCTTGATTACCCCGCCAGTCATTGCGAAGAGTTCGCCTCAGCGGACAACGAAGCAATCCCAACAAAGAGGGTCAGTATTCATAAGTCTGTGAAAAGACCTTTTGGAGTGGTGGAGTACTGGAAATAACGATTATAATGGGCATAATGGATTAGTAGTGTGCTTTGGAGTGTATTCAGCGGAGAGGGTGCGTATGTGATTTTCGCGATATGATAGTTGATGGGGGTAAAAAAGACGCGATCATCTTGAAATCATGCAATATTGTACCTACACAATATAAGAGAGTTTCGTAAACACTAGGAGGTAAGGCAATAGATGGATATCAATAAATTCACGCAGAAGTCACAGGAGGCACTGCAGAACGCCCAGAATTATGCCGTGCGCTTCGGGCATGTCGAGATAGATGTGGAGCATATGCTGCTGGCATTGGTGGATCAGACAGACGGCCTTGTGCCGAGACTGTTCGCCAAGATGGATGTTCCCCTGGCCTCCTTCACTGCAGAGGTGCAGAAGGAGCTCGAACGCAGGCCCAAGGTTTCAGGGCCGGGTGCCGAGGCAGGGAAGGTATACGTGACCCAGCGGTTCAACAAGATACTTGTGAAGGCCAAGGAGGAAGCAGCGAGGCTCAAGGACGAGTATGTCTCCGTGGAACACCTGCTCTTTGCCATGATAGACGAGGGGAGATCCACCCCTGCGGGCAGGATCTTATCGCAGTTTAACATCACGAAAGAGCGGGTTCTCTCTGCGTTGACCGCAATCAGGGGGAATCAGCGCGTTACCAGCGACAATCCAGAGACTGCATATGAGGCACTGGAGAAGTACGGTGTCGATCTTGTGGCGCAGGCCCAACTGGGCAAGCTTGACCCGGTTATCGGGCGGGATGCTGAGATCAGGCGCGTCATCCGGATCCTTTCCAGGAAGACCAAGAACAATCCTGTACTCATCGGTGAGCCCGGTGTAGGGAAGACGGCAATCGTGGAAGGTCTGGCACAGAGGATTGTCCGGGGCGATGTTCCTGAAGGACTCAAGGACAAAACCATCTTTGCCCTCGATATGGGCTCGCTTGTCGCAGGGGCAAAATTCAGGGGCGAGTTTGAGGAACGGTTGAAAGCGGTCCTGAGCGAGATAAAGGCGAGCGAAGGCAGGATCCTGCTCTTCATCGACGAGCTGCACAATATCGTGGGTGCCGGAAGGGCTGAGGGTTCCATGGATGCCGGGAACATGCTCAAACCCATGCTGGCACGGGGAGAACTGCACTGTCTTGGTGCAACAACCCTGGATGAATACCGCAAGTATGTGGAAAAGGATGCAGCCCTGGAGAGGCGTTTCCAGCCGGTTATGGTGGACCCGCCAACCGTGGAGGATACCATTTCCATCTTAAGAGGGCTCAAGGAACGGTTTGAAGTGCACCATGGCGTGAAAATCCTTGACAGCTCACTCGTGGCTGCCGCCATCCTTTCCAACCGGTATATCACGGACAGGTTTCTCCCGGACAAGGCCATCGATCTCGTGGACGAGGCCTGTGCTATGATCAGGACCGAGATCGACTCCATGCCGGCCGAGCTCGATGAGGTGACGAGAAAGGTCATGCAGCTCGAGATCGAAGAGGCCGCATTGAAGAAGGAGAAAGACAAGGCGAGCAAGGCACGTCTCGAAGAACTCCTTAAAGAACTCGCTGATTCGAAAGAACAGGCGGATGCCATGCGTGCCCAGTGGGAAGAGGAGAAAGAAGCCATTCACAAGCTTAGTGCTCTGCGCGAAGAGATCGAGGTGGTAAAACAGGACATCGAAAAAGCGGAGAGAGACTACGACCTGAACCGGGCAGCCGAACTCAGGCATGGAAAACTTCCGCAGCTCGAAGGGCAGCTGCACAACGCCGAGACGGCATCGAACGAGCAGGAAAAACGGCTGCTCAGAGAGAATGTCACCGAAGACGTCATTGCAGACATTATCTCCCGGTGGACCGGCATCCCGGTAACCAGGCTCGTGGAGGGAGAAAAGGAAAAGCTGCTCAAGCTCGACGAGATACTTCATAAGCGGGTTGTGGGACAGGACGAGGCGGTGCAGGCGGTGGCAGATGCGGTTATCCGCGCACGCTCCGGCATCAAGGACCCCTCACGGCCCATCGGATCATTCATCTTCCTTGGCCCCACGGGCGTGGGAAAGACGGAGCTCGCCAAGACATTGGCCCAGGCGCTGTTTGATACGGAAGACAACATGGTTCGTATCGATATGAGCGAGTACATGGAAAAACACACGGTGAGCCGTCTCATCGGCTCTCCCCCGGGTTATGTAGGGTATGAAGAGGGCGGCCAGCTCACCGAGGCGGTCCGCAGGAAACCGTACTCCGTTGTCCTGTTCGACGAGATCGAGAAGGCCCATCACGATGTCTTCAACGTGCTGCTGCAGATCCTTGACGACGGGAGGGTGACGGACTCCCATGGGAGAACCGTGAACTTCAAAAATACCGTGATCATCATGACCTCAAATATCGGTTCGCAGGACCTTGTGGAAGGGCTCAACGCCGACGGATCGATCAGCGAAAAGGCGAGAGACGCGGTCATGTCGGAGATGCGTCTCCATTTCAGGCCCGAATTCCTCAACAGGGTCGATGATATCGTTCTGTTCAAGGCACTGACGCTTACTGAGATCAAACAGATCGTCGGGCTTCTTACCGAGGAACTCAGAGACAGGCTCGCTGAAAAGGATATCAGTTTTAGCCTGTCTGACGAGGCAAAGGAGTTCATCGCACAGGAAGGGTTTGATCCGGTCTACGGGGCACGGCCTCTGAAACGGTTCCTGCAGCGAGAGCTCGAGACCCGTCTTGGCCGGGCGCTTGTCTCGGGAGAGATTATGGACGGATCCCGGGTGATTGTGGACAGGAAAGACGATGAGCTGGTTTTTGACATAGTTAATCCCACGGCGGGAGAAGAAAAGATTGCCTCGGTCTAAAACAAGGAATCAATAGATTTGAAGATTTGATTAGCTCTGTCTCAGGGGGGGTGTTGCCCCCCTGAACAGAAACCTCCTCTTTGTGCCTGCTAACATCCCCACACGGTGGATAAATAAAAGTCTATTGCTTGTAGATAATTAATAATGATGGCAAATGGTTTGTCAAGAGACATGCTCAAATTTACAGATGCTCCTCTATAAAGGAATGTACCCTGCTCCTGTAGACGTTTGCGTGGCGGGATACGAATGCCTCGATATGGCCTACCCCGTCAAGGATTATGAGCTCTTTGGGCTCGGATGCTACTTCATGCATCTTTATAGAATGCGAATATGGGACCACGGCGTCAGACGTACCGTGAATAAACAGCTTCGGTACCGTTGAGTTGGGCAGGGTCTCGAGTGCGGAGAGGCCTTCGTTCGGCACGGCACACTGGATCTGAGGATACGCCTGCGAGAACAGGTCATAGAAGGAGTAGAGACCTGCCTCAAGGATTGCCCCGTTGAGCGACGGGAAATCCGGAAGGATGCGGGCCAGGGTATATGCCCCCATGGACTGGCCGAACCCGAAGATGTTTTCCCCGAATTTTTCCGGGTTGGCGAAGACATGAGAAAACACCTCACGGGCGTCGTCCTGTATCCCTGCCAGCGTCGGTCTGCCTTTCGACCTGCCATAACCCCGGTAGTCAAAGGTCAGGAGGCTGTAACCCATATCGAGGATAAACATCGAGCCGGTGATATGGGAGGTCATATTCTCTGCATTGCCGTGGAGATGGACGATGGTGGCATGGTGCTGGTTCGCTATTTTCGGTTCCACATACCAGCAAGATATGCTCTCGTTCAGGCAGATATCCTCTTTGGGAAATCCGCGGCTCTCAGGGTCAAAATATACAAAGGAATCAGGATAGAAGCAGTGTTCTTCCGTAATGAGCATAGGGCAAGTATAATCGATGCCGGTCATTCATGCAAGAGCCGTATTGACCTTGAGGATGTACTGCGTGGTATAGTATGCCGCATGAAAAAGGTGGTGACCTTCCTGTCCGATTTCGGCACGAGCGATGCCTATGTCGCCCAGGTGAAGGCGCGCATACTCTCATCAGCCCCTGATGTGCTCATTGTCGATATTACCCATGAAGTTGCCTCGTACACCGTGCTCTCCGGGGCATGGCTCCTCTATACCACATATGCCTGCTTTGCCGAGGGTACCATCCATCTTGCCGTCGTCGATCCCGGGGTCGGAACAGATCGTGCCATTGTCATGGTGAAAAAGGCAGGCCATATTTTCATCGGACCGGATAACGGGATCTTTTCCTTCCTCTATCCCGCAGATGAGATCACTGAAGTGACCTGGCGTCCTCACTCTCCGATATCCCCGACGTTTCATGCCAGGGATATTTTCGCCCCTGTTGTGGTCAAGATGCTGGAGAATCCTTCGTGGGAGGGGATAGGCACCCCGCTTATCGATCCGGTCACCATCGATGTGAGACAACCCATGGTGGTGCATATCGATAAATTCGGCACGGTGGTGACCAACATCGATTGCTCGGTAGTGAGACAGGGGGTCACGCTGGCGTGCGGGGGAACGGTCATAAGCGGCGTTGCCGGGACCTTCTCGGATATCCCTGAAGGCCGGACAGCCCTGCTCTGCGGCAGTTCGAATACCATCGAGATTGCCGCGAACAGGGGGAATGCTGCCCGGGAGATTGGGGCGTACGTGGGTATGCCGATTCAGCTGAATTTTGCAGACTCCCATGCCTGACAGGTCATCTGCCGGAAAGGGTATGAACGTGTTACCTATGTCTTGAACTGTTCACCTATTCAGGTTCTTTCCTTATACCTTAAACCCTATTCCTTAGACCTGTTTCATTTCAGATCAGGGATAGATCCGTTCACCAAATATCCTGGTCCCGATCCTTACCATGGTCGCACCCTCTTGAACGGCAATGAGGTACGAGTCGCTCATCCCCATGGAGAGATGCTTCATTTCCATGTTTTCGATCTTCTCTGATCCCAGCTGTTCAAACAGGGCCCTGGTGTTTCTGAAATAGGGCCTGAGTCCTTCCGGGTCGTCCAGGAACGGACCCATGGTCATCAATCCCTGCACACGGATGTGCTTCAGCCCGGAGATCCTTTCAATGAGTTTTCGAACGTCCCTGGGCATCACCCCTGCCTTCTGGGGTTCTTCTGCGCAGTTGACCTCGATAAGCACAGGCATGACCTTGCCGTGTTTTTCGGCCTGAAAGTCTATTATTTCTGCAAGGGCTACAGAGTCCACGGTCTCAATTATATCAAACAGCGGGATGATGTGTTTGACCTTGTTCTTCTGAATGTGACCGATAAAGTGCCAGGATGCCTTGTTCCCTATCTCCTGGATGACCTCACGGGACTCCTGGAGGTAGTTTTCTCCGATATGACGGATACCCCCGTCTATGGCCTGGAGGATCTCATCGGCGTTTCGGGTCTTGGCTGCAGCAACAACCACGACATCCTTTGGGATCTGTGAAAGGATTTGCCTAACGTTGTCTCGGATTGTACTCATGGTACATATATACCTATTATCGCGGCGGTCTTGTCAACATGCAATCC
>DAISYU010000073.1:0-16745 GCA_036825155.1 Thermodesulfobacteriota bacterium
ACGATTCTGATAGCTGCTGAGTCAGTTATCCACCCTCGGGTTTATCTCGATTAACCCTACACCCCCGCTCTCACGGTCCCACGATTCGTAATCAGTCTTGCTTAATGAGTTCTGCCCGGGGAAGAACTCATTCTTTTTTTTCAGCTTCAGGAAGTTCTTCTTCCTGGGATTCTTCCTGCAGATCCTGATCCTGCTCCGGAAGATCATCTGTCAGCACCTGGAAGCCGGTAACCGTGATGGCATATTCGCCTCCCAGGTCTTCAACGTCTCCGGTAACACGCACCAGGGCACCATCCATAACCACCAGTTCGTCGCCGATATCATCAGCGGTAATCACATACACATCGCCTTTATCGGTGACGAGTTCATAGCTGTTGTAAACCGTTCCAGTTATTGTCCGGGATTGTGCGCATGCAGCCGATGATATGAAGACCATGGCAGCAACAACAAAACAAAAGAACAAGACCCCCCATTTGTTATGCATTCCCTACCTCCATTTGCGCTTCGGGATACGTGGCAACGTATCTCCTGAATTATCATTGAAGCAACACGTATGCCATGAAGTTACCAGTCTGATATTACTGATATTATCGTTATTCCAGCAGGTGTTCTTTCGGAACAGAAAGTTCCGCGTTGTTCACCTATGCCTTCCCGGGTGCGATTGATTGAAATTTATTCTATTGAAATCATGAATGAAAATATGGATCGGAAATTCAGGTTCTTGTTTCCTGTGGTTTCGGAACTTGAAGTTCCTTCAATGCTGAGCACTTAAAGTCTTCTTTTTTGAGGCCGTGTTTCTTCATGAGTTTATGCAGCTGTCGGGGTGTCACACCTGCCACCCGGGCCGCATCATTGATCCGGCCCTTGCACAGCGTCAGCACCTCTCTCAGATACCGGTATTCGATATGTGTGAGGGCATGCAGTCTGGTTTCGGACAGTGTGATGGCGGTATTCATATGGAGCAGGGGGGATGGCTGCGCAGGTGAAAAGAGTTCATGAGGAAAACTGTCCGGGGTAAGACGCGAAGATGATTCAAGGATGTATGCACGCTCTATGAGGTTTTCCAGTTCCCGGATATTACCCGGCCAGCTGTAGTTATGAAAGACATCGATTACCTGTGGGTGGATTTCATGGATCTCTTTGGCATATTTCTGATTCAGCCTCATCAGCAGACTCGAGGCAATCAACTCTATGTCTTCACGTCGCTGCCGAAGCGGCGGGAGCTCAATGGGAAAGACATTCAACCGGTAATAGAGATCTTTTCTGAACCGGCCCTCTTCGCACAATTGTTTGAGGTCGCAATTTGTGGCTGCAATCACCCGGGCATTTGCCTCCAGGGTTTCTTCTCCGCCGAGGCGCTGGAAGGTGCCGTCCTGGAGTATATGCAGGAGTTTGATCTGAGCAGAGGGGGATATGGTGCCGATCTCATCGAGAAAGATGGTGCCGTGCTTGGCGATCTCGAATTTTCCGAGTTTTCTCCGGTGTGCACCGGTAAAGGCCCCCTTTTCATGGCCGAAAAGCTCGCTTTCGATCAGGGTGTCCGGGATAGCACCGCAGTGAACACTGATGAACGGGCCCTCTTTCCGATTGCTCTGCAAATGGATCAGCTTTGCAAGCATGCTTTTTCCCGTACCGGTTTCACCTTCAAGCAGGACCGTGCTTCTCGTCGTGGCTACGGAACGGATCTTGGCAAAAACCCTGTTCATGACCGGATTCTTTGTGTGGCCGAGATCAAGCATCTGTTCCTGCCAGGACTGCTGGCGGTGATAATCCAGTTCCGACTGCACAATAATGGACGCACGGATTGTATCCGTTACCAGCCTGACCTCTTCGGGATTGATGGGGTAGGTGAGGTAGTTCCCGGCTCCTGCCTTGACAGCCATGACTGCCTCGCGGATTGCTCCGGGTGGCGACATGACGATGATCTCGGCAGTGGGGAATATCTTGAAGAACTCCTCCATGCACTGTTTGTAATTCCTGTTTGGCTTGGAGTCTGTGAGAATGGCGATGTCCATAAAGAGAAACTCGTAACGTCGTTTCCTGAACATTTTCAGGCAATCATTCTTTTTCCTGACCTGCTCTATGGTGTATTCAGGCCCCATGCTTTCCTGAATGATAGTGCCATGAGTCGGATCCAAAGATGCCACAAGAACCGGTTTCACGTTTCCCTCCCGGATGTGTGTGCCATTTTTTTACAGCTGTCCTTACGGCTCAACCGGGTTTCCCCGGCATGATTGCGATAGCCCGACTGGTTCGAAACCGAGGGAATCCACATTGGTTGACAGTTCCAAGGTGTATGCGAAATTTCTACAGTTCATTGTACCATCAGTTAGATAGGGAATTCTCCGTATGAGTCAACAGGAAAATGAGGAACCCCGGATTCCTATGCGACCCATATCGGAAATGACAGTTCCTCTTTGATATTTTTCAGGATGAACGCATTTTGAGCGCAATAACAAAAGGTTGTGCAGATATCCTCCCGGGTCTTTGCTTCCCACCGGAACAGCCGGTTCTCTTTGTCCTGGCAAGATCACATAAGAAGCCAGCAATATCAATATGTTATATTTTGGCATGCCTTTTTCATATATCCATTGAAAGGAGTAGGGGTGCCCTGCAACCAGGTTTGGTATGAAACCCGGGAATGCTGCGATTACGTGACTGTCTGGTTTTCTGCTGGTGAAGCTTGTCAGGAGGCTGCTGAAAACAGGACCGGCTCCGGCGTGAGGTTATGTAACATGGAGGAAAGGACTATAACCGTTCACGGTATATTGATGCCTGCGGACTGGAATGACCAGGGAGAGGTGGTGGCTATCGTCTTGGCCACGAACGAGGAAAAAGAGTTTATCCTTGAAGGCCGCACCCGGGATTTTGCCCCTCATGTGAGGAAAGAAGTGGAGATGAAGGGTGTAGTGAAAAAACGGCATGGCGAAGATGTTCTCCTCGTGACAGATTTTCGTGTCATTGAAGATATGCAGGCTTCCTAGCGTTTATATGAAAAAAGAATCCATCCGCCGCGGCGGACAGAATTCAGAAGCCAGAATAAAAACCTTAAAACATTTCAGCGTATAGCTGAAGCGCGCCAGATGCTTTTCATTCTTTGTTGTGGCTGGTAGGCCATGCCTGTCAGACTTGATGTCGCGTGTGTCCTTATCCTGATCACAGGAGCATCTGATGCGGAGACACCATCTGAGAGGACGCACTACTTCCAGTTGTTTTCGTCACTGAGATACTGAATCATCCTGGCAGCAATTGTTGTCTGCTCATACCGGACGGTCTCGAACATCATATCGAAGACGCTTTGTTTTATATCGGTCCCCTGAATCTCATGCAGAAACCTGTTGATTGACAGAGTCCTTTTCTTGTGACTGCAGAACCAGTACGCCCACTGAGGGATTTCCTCATCCTTCCGGAATCCGTGCGGAGGGAGGAGATTTATAATATCGCTGGTTTTCTCCCATGATTTTGTGGTGATGGTCATGGCAGTCTCAAAAATATACCGGATTATATAGTCGCCCTTCAAAAGATCCCTGTCGTTGTCCGTTACATGATCCACCAGAGCAGATACCTTTCCTCCGGCGGGGTAGGAAAAACACTGATCCGTCTTTTCGATGTCGATCTCATCCAGGATGATCTCTGCCCGTTGTTTTAGGATATCTCTATCGGCTGTCATTTCGATTTATCCTTCTCCATTCTTACAGATTTGTACCTCGTGTAATCTTTTTCCTGGTGTATTTCAAGGCATCTTTTGTCCGTGTGCTGATGGCTGAACCCAAAAACCGTATATGAAAAACCTCTTCATCTATATGATATTTCGAGTGTTTTTTGTCATCATTTTCTAACCCTTGACAAGACAATGCTGCTCCCCTAGTTATGCATGAAGCACAAAATTCCTTTTGCTTGAAAAAAGGAGCACCATAGATCGTTATATATCTGGTGAGACATGGACGACCATCACAAGACGAAGAAGCAGCTCATAGAGGAACTACGTTCCACCAGAGACAGGCTTGCCGGAATCGATAACCTCTCCGGATACCAGGACTCCTATAAATACCTGTTCGACTACTATCCCGATGCGGTTTTCCTCGAGGCGCAGGATGGCAGTATTCTCGATTGCAACAAGGCTGCCCTGAGAATGTATGGCTACACCATCGAGGAGATGCGCGCTCTCAAGGTCAAAGACCTGATACATGATCAGGTAACGGTGGCCTTTCCTGATCTGTTCGATGAAACAAGTACCACCGATGGGGTGTTTGTCTGGATCAGTGCCAAAAAGAAAAATGGAACGATCTTCCCGGTCCAGTACAGCAACCAGATCATAAAAAGAAACGGAGAAAAACGTATTCTTGCCTTTGTCAGGGATGTATCAGAGCACTACTGGAGAAAGCACTACCTCTACCACGACTGGAATGATCAGATACCCTGGTCCGAACAGGGTGTGCCCGTACTCAGCCTTACCTGGGAGCGTCAGGGGAGCTCCTTTGTCCTCATTGGATTTGACGACAGAGCCCTGAAGTCGACAAACTATAAGATCCAAAATTTCATCGGGAGAACCGCACACAGCTTATATAGGGATCGACCTGACATCATCAAGGATTTTGAGCGGTGCTATCATGACAGGTCCCTCCTGAGAAGGAAAACGATTTACAAGCTGTTTACAACAGGTCAGCAGATCATAGCTGAGATCACCTATGTTTTCATGACCCCCGATCTCATTATCATGCAGCTGGAGGATTTCACTGCAAGGGACACGGCAGAGGCATTGAATCAGAGCCTGGTGAAGAGCTCTCCGGTGGGGCTCTGCCTGGTTCAGGACAATCAGTTCCAGTTTGTAAATCCCAAGCTGCAGGAGTACACCGGATACACCGAGAGTGAACTCTTCATGCTCAATCCCATGTCGCTGATCCATGAAGATGACCGGCATAAGATACGGCATCTGGTCTACCATAATGCCTTGTCGGACACGGTGAGAAAACCCATTGAGCTTCGCATCGTAAAAAAGCAAGGTGACATAAGGTGGGCTATGCTCACCTTCACCTCGATTTTTTACAAGAAGAAACATGCAGACCTGATCAACCTGATGGACATAACCGAATTAAAGACAGCACGGGAAAAGCTCGATGAGCTGGCGAGCCTGCAATCATCCATTATGGGTGCAATCCCACATGCAGTCATCGGGCTTGACAACAGGACTATCACATTTGCAAACCAGGGGGTGTATCCAATCTTCGGCTGGAAGCCTGAAGAACTCATCGGCAAGAGTATGCGGGTTCTTTTCCGGTCAAGGGATGAATATGACAGAGAGGGGAGGGAGTTCTACTCGGTCCTCAAGAAAAAGCTTACCCACTCGCTGGAGTTTACCTACCGGCATAGGGACGGCCGTGATATCAGCTGTCTGACGAGTGTTTCACGAATAAGTGACAGAAAGGATGACCACCGTATCGTTGCCACCCATACCGATATCACTGAGAAGAGGCAGGCAGAAGAACGACTCAGGGAAAGTGAGCGGGTTCTGTCCACCCTCATGGGGAATCTCCCGGGCATGGCCTACAGGCGCAGGCCCGGGAAAGAATGGCCCGTGGAGTTTGTCAGCGAAGGAAGCTTCGACCTTACGGGGTACCGGCCGGCGGATCTCATTGACAGCAGGGTTACGTCCTACAGGAAGATCATTCACCCCGATGACCAACCGGAGGTGTGGCAGAAGGTTAGAAGAGCGCTCAAGACCAGGGAACACTTTGAAGCAATATACCGCATCATCACCGCAGACAATAAGGTCCGCTGGGTATGGGAGAGGGGTATGGGTATTTACTCGCCCGATGGAGCGCTCAAGGCTGTGGAGGGATTCATCACGGACGTCACCGAGCTCAAGCGGACGCAGCAGGAACTTGAACAGTCACGCAGGGAACTGGGCATCCATGCGGATCACCTCCACACCCTGCTCGAGGGGGAGCGTACGGAGATCGCACGCGAGATACACGATGAGCTGGGGCAGATCCTGACCGCTCTGAAAATGGACCTTTTCTGGCTGCACAAGAAACTCCCGGACGGCTTCGAGATCATGCAGACAAAGATTGACTCTATGATGTTTCTGCTCGACTCCACCATACAGACCGTTGAACGGATCCTGGCACAGCTGAGACCCGCCATGCTGGATGACCTGGGGCTGACATCGGCCATAGAATGGCTGGCTGAAGAGTTCCAGAGCCGTACCGGCGTAGTGTGTGAGGCGATACTCGAACCCACGCCGGAAAACCTGATTACCGATGAGAAGTTGTCAACGGCGCTCTTCCGCATCTGCCAGGAGTGCCTTACGAATATTACCCGTCATGCACAGGCATCCAGGGCGGAGATAATGCTGAAGACACATGGCGGCAAGGTGGAGATGACCATCAGTGACAATGGAATCGGTATCAGAAAAAAGGATATAGACAAATCGGATTCCTTTGGCATTCTCGGTATCAAGGAACGCGTGAATCTTCTGGGTGGAAAGGTGAATGTCATAGGCCGCAGAAACAGAGGCACCATGCTCAGGGTGCGTATTCCCCTGAAGGATGAAGATGATCGCTGAGCAACCGTATTTCCTCCAGGCTGTCTCTTTCTTGCCGGCTGCCATGGCCTCATGACAGAGTCTTAGTCTGGATATCTGACAGGCAATCACGAAGAAATATCTGTGGTTAAGGTAATCACCAGGCGAGCAGATTCCATGAACCCACACAGTGTAAGTTTTTGTCTTACATTTAGATAGCATTCTCTTACACCCCAACCTCCCGGGCTCTGAAAGAAGATTCAGGGCTGCGCCGATAGATCATTAACTCGTTTCTATGGTTAAGATTAGCGCAAAAGAATGTAAAGCCGGGGGGAGAACGTATGTCACAAGCACAATCACAAAATATTGAACTGAGAGAAGTTACCGGTGTTGCTTCTACTCCAAGAGTTGAAAAGCGCTATCAGGAGCTTCTTGATCATGAACCATGCATCGATTCCGAAAGGGCGGTGCTTTTTACAGATTACATGAAAGACCATTGGACCGAGCCCAGATATCTCAGGGCCGGCGGTGCACTCAAGCACGTGCTTTCCAATCTTACACCAAAGATCTGGGATGACGAGCTCATCGTAGGAAACTGTTCACGCTACTTCAAGGGGACCCAGGTATATCCGGAATATGAATGCTGGATGATGGAAGGGTTCAAGAAGATCAAGCGCGAAGAAGAGCGCTATATGGAAGGCACCCTCCAGGAAAGAAAGGGCGACCGTCTGGGCATCTACCTCATTTACCCGGAAGACAAGGAAGAAATACTCGAAGTGGCAAAATTCTGGGAAGGCAAGGACTGGCGTTCGCTGGCGGAAAAATACCTTCGCGAGACCAAGAAGGACTTTGATCTGGTGGAAAAATGGATGCAGCAGCTCGTGTTCCTGCGCTTCATGTTCGATGTTCCGGAAGGCCGCCTGATCGTTGACTACCAGAAGATCATTGATGAGGGTGTCGAGGGTCTCATCACGAGGATCGACGGCAAGATCGCCGGTCTTGGAGATCTCAATACCAAAGAGGCGTTCGACAAGTACAACTTCTACCAGGGAGTCAGGATGGCATTGGAAGGCCTTGTCGCCTATGCAGAGAACCATGCCAAAGAGGCGAAGAGGCTTGCAGCAGAGTGCAAGGATGCCGCACGCAAGAAAGAGCTGCTCGAGATCGCAGAAATCTGCAGCAAGGTGCCGAACAAGCCGGCCGAGACGTTCCGCGAGGCCATGCAGTCATTCTGGTTCACTCATGTGGTTCTCTTCACCGAGCTCAACGGCCGCGGAATATCTCCAGGCCGTTTCGATCAGTACATGTACCGTCCATTCAAGGCCGACTGGGATGCCGGCAGGATCACTGAGAAGGAAGTAATGGAACTCCTCGAACTGCTGCGCATCAAATGCGGTGAAATCAGTCGTGCACATGCTACCTTTACCGAGTCCTATCTTGGCGGCAGCGTGTACCAGAACGTGACCCTGGGCGGCGTCGACCGATATGGGAACCCCTGCGACAATGAACTCTCCAAGTTCTTCCTCCAGGCCGGTATCAATGTAAAGACCTGGCAGCCCACCATATCGGTGCGCTGGCGCGAGGATATGAGCGAGGACTTCAAACACATGGCAGTTCAGTGCATCAAGGCAGGTTCCGGTTATCCGGCACTCTTCAACGACAAGCTGGCCACCGAGCGATTCATTAAAGAGAGCGGTGCGTGTATCGAAGATGCCCGTGACTGGGCTCCCTGCGGATGTGTGGATATGCAGATCTGCGGCAAGCGCATGCCCATGTACGCTGTTCCTCATACCAACAACCTGAAGATCTTCGAGCTTGTCCTGAACCACGGTATAAACCCGGTGACAGGCGACAAGCTGCTCGATGTCAAGATCGACATGAACAAGGCCACATACGAAGAGATCGTAGATGAATACAACCGGGTACAGGATATCATCATAAAGCGCGAGGAAGAGTACTGGAACACCATCATGCTCGTTCACAACGATCTCGGGCTTGTGCATCCTATCATGACAGCGCTTTTGGATGACTGTATCGACAAGGGTAAGGATGCCTATGAGGGCGGCTGCCGCTACAGCGATCCTGCCTACGTGATTTCCTGCGGCGTGGTAAGTGTTGCCAATTCTCTGGCTGCCATCAAGAAGCTCGTATTTGAAGAGAAGAAGATAACCATGGAAGAGCTTCTGGCTTCGCTGAAGAACAACTTTGAGGGACAGGAGAAGCTGAGAAAGCAGCTGCTCGATGCCCCGAAGTACGGCAACGATAATGACGAGGTCGATCTTATCCTTGCCGATCTGTACGATGCATGGTCTGATTCAGCCCAGAGTGTCAAGAACTGGGTTGGCGAACCATGGCGGCCCAGCACCCTGTCGGTTACAACCCAGGTGCTCCACGGCAAGGCATGCGGCGCAACACCCGATGGAAGACTTGCAGGCGACTTCGTTGCCGACGGTGCGCTCTCGGCATTCCCGGGCACGGATGTGAACGGACCGACAAGCCTGATAAAGTCGGCCACAAAGGTGGACGCAAAGAATCTGCAGGCTACACTGTTCAACATGAAGTTCAACCCGTCAGCCATCGAGGGCCGCGCAGGAGCCGATAAATTCATAAAACTCAACGATACCTACTTTAATCTTGGCGGATACCAGGTCCAGTACAATATCGTTGACAGGAATATGCTCCTCGATGCCCAGAAACATCCTGAGAACTATTCTGACCTCATGGTTCGCGTGGCAGGATTCACTGCCCGGTTTATCGACCTTGGTCCTGAGGTTCAGCGGCAGGTTATCGAAAGAACACAGTTCGCAGAGCTGTAGAACATATCGGTATGGAGGTGAGATAAAAACCTGTCTCACCTCCAAGGGAAAAACGTATTACAACAATCCAACATGGGGAGGATGAATACATTATGGCTTTAAAAGAAGAAAAAGTTTTAGTCATCGATCCTGACAAGTGTACAGGTTGCCACAGCTGTGAGATGGCATGTTCCATTCAGCACTTTGGCAAGTGTCATTCGCACTATTCACGTATCAGGATCCAGGAATTCAGGGAAGTTAATACATTTATCGCGGTTACATGTCAGGCGTGTGAGAATGCTCCTTGTATCAAGGTGTGTCCGATGAATGCCCGCATCAGGCTTGAAAGCGGCGCTGTGGTAACCAATGAAGAAAAATGCATCGGCTGCCGGGCATGCATTTATGCCTGTCCGTTTGGTGCACCGGTTATCAACCCCGATACCGGCAAGACCATGAGTTGCGACCTCTGCATGGATGATGAAATCGGTCCATGGTGTGTAAAGGCCTGCACATTGCAGCAGGCTATCAAGTTTGTCAATGCGCAGGATGCTGCCAGGGCAAAAGGGAGAGATATGGCTAGGATCATTGCTGAAGACTATATGCCGCCACAGCAGGAAGAAAGCGAATTCGCATTCAGCTTCAGCGTAGACTAAGGGCCGTATTTTAAACTGAAAACAAAAGCACATAAAAAAGGACAAGGAGGAAGCAATGTCAGACTTTCACGGTTGGAGAGGTCAAAGATTAAGACTCGATATGACCAACTTAACATATGAAATTGAAAAGCTCCCGATGGCTTACATGAAGAAGTGGGTCGGGGGTCGCGGTATGAATACAGACGTAGTGTATCACGAATCCTGGCAGGGAATGGATCCGTTGGATCCTCAGGCACCGCTGTGCTTCGGAAGCGGGGCTCTCGCAGGAACATTCGCACCACTGTCCGGTCGTACAACGGTCAGCGCAGTATCACCGATGACCAGCTCAGTCATGGGTATGGATATTCATGGCCATGGCGATACCAACATGGGCGGCGCATTCGGCCCGGCAATGAAGTATGCCGGCTATGACCAGATCATCGTCAAAGGCAAGGCAAAGAAACCGACCTGGGTTTACATTTACGATGACAAGGTTGAGTTCCGTGATGCAAGCCACCTCTGGGGCCTCGGATCAAAGAAGACCACCATCAAGATCGTCGAAGAACTCAACGACCCGGATATCCGTATTTCCTGTATCGGTCCTGCTGGTGAGAATCTTGTTAGGTTTGCATGTGTTATCAACAACATGAGTGCTTCAGGCGGAAGAACAGGAATGGGCTGTGTCATGGGGTCCAAGAATCTGAAGGCCATTGCAGTCGGCGGTACCAAGCCAATTACCTGTGCAGATCCGGAGAAATTCAAGAAGCAGGCCTGGGATCTGAGAGAAAGGATCCACACATCACCATCAGCCATCAGGCGTCGCGCTGAAGGGTCCATGGACCTGTTCGACGTGGGTAATGCCATCGGTATCAATGCATATAAGAACGCCTTTGCCGGTTACATGCCCAGGATCGAAGAGGTCTACGGCGGTATGCAGTGGGCAGAGCAGTTCCTGTTCAGGCGGAAGGGCTGCTGGTCCTGTCCGGTTTCCTGCGGACGTTACACCCTGATCAAAGAAGGTAAGTGGGCAGGCTATCACTGCGGCGGCCCTGAGATGGAGAGTAACTGTAACCTCGGTTGCCGTATCGCATCATACGACCTTGCCGGCGTAAACGTACTCTGCGGCATGGCCAATGACCTCGGTCTGGACAGTATCTCTGCAGGTGCAGCACTTTCCTGGACCATGGAATGCTTCGAGAAAGGCTACATCACGGAAGAAGATACAGGCGGAATCAGGCTCGAGTGGGCCGATATCGAGGGATCCATAAAGGTCCTCAATATGATCGCAAAAAGGGAAGGCTACGGTGACATCCTTGCCGAAGGTAATGTTCGTGTTGCCAACAAGCTGGGCAAGGGACTCGACTGCGTACCGCATTGCCGCGGTCTCGAGCACATCAGTGTTGACCCCCGCATCACCATGGGATTCAGCCTTGGCTACGCAATGTCAACTCGCGGATCCGACCATCTCAAGAACTACTCATGTCTCGAGTTCCCGGGCTGCGCCAGAAGCCGTGCATACCAGATCGATGAGATCTTTGGTCCGGAAGGTGCAAAGAAGTTCTGGGAAGACTTCCCCAAAGAGATGACCGAACTCGATACCAAACCGGTTCTGTGTACCTGGTCTGAAAAGAACAAGTGCGTAGCCGACCTGGTGAGCTGCTGCTGTCAGGCAATCGGTTCATGGGGCGGAGCAGGTAGCTGGAAAGAAGCTTACTATCCTCTCTTCAAACTCATCACCGGCACAGACATGACCGAAGACGATCTCTTCAAGGTTGCAGAGCGCGTAATCAATACAGAGCGTGCAGTCTGGCTGAGGAACGGCAGTGGTATTCAGGACGACACCCATGTCGACAGATTCTTCGACGAGGGCGTTGTTGACGGGCCGTACAAAGGCAAGACAATCGACAGAGAAAAGTGGGCCTGGGCACAGCAGGAATACTACAAGTGCCACGGTTGGGACGAGCTTGGCTTCATTACCCCGGAAAAAGCAACAGAACTGGATATCCCAGAGATCATTCCTGACATGGAAAAAGGAAAAGAGATCTGTGTGAAGTGGCTCAAGAGCGACGCAAAACCGACAACCCCGGTGTTCATACCTGAAGCAGTCAGAAAGTAGGGATGTTCACATCATAAAAACAGGAGGCCCCGGTACAATGCCGGGGCCTCTTAGAAGACTTTAACAAAGGAGTAATCTCCGTGAAGGTATTAATTGTTGGAAACGGAATAGCCGGAAATGAAGTTGCTTCTTATCTGAGGGCAAACGGCGATGCAGATATCGACATTACCATAATATCTGCTGAGAAATTTCCGGAATACGATCCCTGTTCGCTTCCCTACTTTGTTGGCGGAGAAGTGGATAGAGATGCAGTCTTCAGGAAGACACTGGATTATTACAAAGATAACAATATAAATTTAGTACTAGATAACAAAGCAGCTTCCATCGATGCGGCAGCCAAGAAGGTCGCGACCGAGAAAGGCAATGAATATTCGTATGATTATCTCGTTCTGGCCCATGGCGGATCGCTGTTCATTCCTCCGATTCCAGGAGTTGACCTCGATGGAGTACTCAGCTGCAAGGTTTTGGCAGAAGCTGATAAGCTTGCGAAACACAAGGGCTCCAAGGCAGTGGTCATCGGTTCCGGTGCTATCGGTATCGAAGCTGCTGAAGCGCTCAAGATTAAAGGTTACCAGGTAACTATCATCGAATTGCTCGACTGGATCATGCCCACTCTGTTCTGTGAGGGAGCAGCACGGTTCCTAGAAGACGAGATGCGTGGATACGGGATCGAGGTTCTGACCTCTGAAAAGGTACTCAGCATTGAAGGCGACGGCAGCGTTGAGTTGGTAAAGACGGATAAGCGTGAGATCCCCTGCGACACGGTTGTTGTGGCTACCGGTGTTGTTCCGGGAAGGCCCCTTGCACAGACAGGCGGCGTTGAGTGTGATCGTGGTCTGCTTGTAGATGATCGCATGAAAACCAATGTGGAAAATATTTATGCCTGCGGAGATTGCGTACAGACATACGATGCCTGCACAGGTGAAGGCTGCATGTATCAGCTCAAGCACAATGCCATAGAACAGGCACAGATCGTTGCACGAAACATCCTTGGTGAAGAAGTGGTGTACTCTGGAGCCTATCCATTTGCACGTGCACACTATTTCGATACCCATGCGGTTACGTTCGGCAAGACCATGAAGGGAGCAGAACGTATCTGTACACTGGACGAAGTTGAAATCATTGAACAGAAGAACCAGAAAGGATATCTGCGCCTGCTGCTCAAAGACGGGAAGATCATCGGTGGGCAGGCTATCGGAGAGGTTGCGAATTACGTAGGATTGATCATGGGATTCATGTGGCGTGGCGACGATATACATGAGTTCAAAGAGGATTGGCCCAAAATCGCAGAATTGGATTCTCCCTATCCCTGGCAGTACAGAAAGCTCGGCCAGCTCATCGGTCTGAGTTCTCTCGATGCACGGGACAGTAAGGGTTCACTGCGAGTGAAGGCTATCCTGCAATAGGTTCTCCTGGGATCATAAAGTGCATGGGAAAGATCTTTATGATCCTATCAGGACTAGAGGATATATAGCTGCACAGTAAGACCTAAAAAACTTCACAAAACTACTAGGAGGAGGAGTAAATATGGCGCACGATAATGGCAGCAAATTCGCAAACCCGGGACCAGCAGGTCTGATGGTTCTGGCATTCTATCTTGGTTGTCTGTGGCCAGTAGCAACCGGCCAGGCACCACACGAGCAGGGAATGGTCCTTATAGCACTGGGTTTTGCAGGTGCTATCACCCAGATTACCTGCGGTATCATAGCGCTTCACAAGGGTGAAGTGCTCAACGGCAACATACTGTGTGCGTTCAGCGCGTTCATGTGGCTCGGCTGTATCGAACATATCGGGAAAGCCTTTAACTTTATCCCCCATAACACCATGGTGGTTGACGGCTGGGTATTCCTGATCATGGGTATCTTCATGGTTTTCTTTACCCATCCTCACCTTGCAGCACCAAAGGTCGCGTTCTGGTTCATGGTTTTCACCGACCTGTTCTTCGTACCTGCCGGGCTCTTCTTCCTCACCAAGCAGAAGATTTTCTGGATCATCGCCGGTTGGGACCTCCCACTGGTAGTCATCTCCATCATCTGGCTGGTCAGCGGTGTCGTGCTGAACACATTCTGGGGAAAACAGGTTATACCGCTCGGAAAGCCCTACAGACCGCTACAGTAACAATATCTCTGCGGTAGTAGGACATAGGTGTTGGTAGAACAGAATCTGTACTAATCAACGAAAGGAGAAACTCAATGAGCAAGGCAATGGATGATTGGGCAAAGATGCCCTTCGGAAGAGCCATCACCGCAGACGAACTGCACAAGCGCACACATCCGGCATGGCCCTACAATTACTTCAACCCGGGACAGCCGGTTGATCCTGCAAAGGTCGATGAAATTTTAAAGGGCTGTATCGATGTACATATTCACGGTGCACCTCTCGGTGGTTGGCTGCCGGGAAGACCCACCATGGTTGAGACCTGTATCGAAGCCAGTGAAGCAGGTATGAAGGCACTGGTGTTCAAGGATCACAACACCATGGTCAACAACTGTGCTGATATTATCCAGGATTTCCTGGGAAGAATGGCCAAGGAAAAGGCCAAAGAAGGTATCGAATTCACCCCTGTTGAGGTATACGGCGGTATCACACTGAACCATACAGTCGGTGGAATGAATGCCCATGCAGTAAAAGTAGCGCTCGGCTACGGCAGGTGCAAAGAGGTGTGGCTCCCTTCATTGGATGCCATGCACCAGCGGCAGGCCCAGGGTTGGCCCAAAGAGGAGTGGGAAAAGAAGGGTATCTGTGTCACGAAGGGTGGCATCGGTGCCAGTGAAGATCTTACCGATGAGATGATCGAAGTTCTCGACGTGATGGCAGATTTCAACAACAACGCAAAAGGCGATGTGACAGTCCTCTCAGCATGCCACGTGTCCAACGAAGAGAAGGTCGCGATCCTCAAGTACATAAAGAAAAAAGATATGAACGTGAAGGTGCTGCTCGACCACGTGACTCAGGAGATGACCATCCTGACACCGCAGGAAGCCAAAGAGATGATCGACCTCGGCGGTTACCTCGAGTTTGCAGAATGCTCATGCATCCCGTGGCCCGGAATGGCTGACTGGATCGTTGCATACGACTATTCCTTCAACCTTATCAAAGAACTGATCAAGGAGAAGGGACCGGACAACCTCGTACTGATCACCGACGCCGGACAGCCTGGCAACAAGCCGGTAGCTGGCTGGAAGATGTTCATCAAATACTGTCTCGCACAGGGCATCAGCGAAGAGATGATCAACGTAATGGCAAAAGAAGTACCATCTAAGCTTATCTACGCTTAGTCAATATCCACCTGCTCAGGATGTTCACCCTTTACGGATTATGCATCCTGGGCAGGTATTTATAAGCAACAAACAGGGTTACAGGATACCTCCATGCAGAAAAAGAGCTCGATAATTAGTGCAATCGACACTGCTGATAGTGAGAACACCTCGGCCCTCGGCAATGGTGATACGAGAACTGGATTAGTTACTGAGATCAAGAAATTTGCGACACATGACGGCCCGGGAATCAGGACCACGGTGTTTCTCAAGGGATGTCCGCTGAAGTGCAAGTGGTGCTCGAATCCTGAGACGATCGCTCCGTACAGCCAGTTCTACTATGTTGCCAAGAGGTGCAAGAACTATGGCGCATGTGTTGATGTCTGCCCTGTTGGAGCCATTACGATGGACAGTGCGGCAAAGATTGATCGTACGAAATGCACATTGTGCATGGCGTGCGTCAATGAGTGTCCTCATGGTGCATTCAGGCAGGTTGGAACGAATATGAGCATAGATGAAGTAATGGAGGAGATAGAAAAGGATATCCCATTTTACGGTAAGGACGGAGGCATGACACTGAGCGGAGGAGAGCCTCTTTATCAGTCAGGTTTCGCCCTGTCCCTTCTAATGAGATGCCGTGACAAGGGTATTACAACAGTGTTGGATACCTGTGGATATGCATCTCCGGAGATAGTGAAGAAAGCAATGGATTATACGGATTTGGTCCTTCTGGATCTCAAACATATGGATCCGGAAATGCATAAGCAGGGTACAGGTGTTGATAATGCCGTGATCCTGAAGAATGCCAGGCTCATAGCAGAGAAAACAAAAGTGCGAATATCACTGCCGTTAATACCAGACTATAACGATAGCAAAGAGAATCTGTCTGCGACAGCACAATTCGCGAAATCTCTGGGAGTAGACCATATCGACGTTAATCCGCTGCACATCCTTGGAACAGATAAATACACCTGCTTAGGCCTCACACCCCCATATGCTTTATTCAGGGGTCTCGAAGATAACGATGTCCTCAGGGCCAGGGACATTCTCGTAGAAGCTGGCATGCAGGTCACAATCGGAAGGATGATGTAGCCGGTAACAACAACAATAAAAATACACACCATAATTAGGAGGAAACATGGCTGATTTAACAACTAGTTTTTGTGGATTACCTGTAAAACACCCGGTCGGAATCACCTCTTGTGACTTCGGCGGAACTGGAAAGCTCATCGAAAGATACAGCAAGACAGGTATAGGCTGGATTATCGGTAAAACAGTTCATAAGATCGACGGCGTGCATCGCTGGCCCAGACCGTTCTTCTACTCACTGAGGCACTTCGGAAACGATCTGAAAGATTCATGGATCTGCTCACAGATGTTCCACAACATGCCCTACGAGCAGTGGCTTGACGAAGAGCTGCC
>DAISYU010000074.1:0-6328 GCA_036825155.1 Thermodesulfobacteriota bacterium
AACAGCGGGGACTCCATATAGTCGCGAAGCCGCTTTTCCACCTCATCGACATTGAGGTACAGGCTGTACATGGCGCCGATAATGGCGCCGAACGATATTCCGGCTATGAAGTCGACCGCAATATCTTCTTCTTTCAGGGCACGAAGGACACCGATGTGTGCAAGGCCTCTCGACCCCCCTGCCCCAAGGATAAGAACGACCCTCTTTCTTCTCCTCAATCTCATAGAATATTTACGGTATATTCATCCCTGTCCATATCCTGAAGATACACGGCATAGTAATTATCATCAGGATAATCGAACCACTCCTGTGCCTGCTGTCTGCAGGCATTGCATGCGCCCCAGGGCAGATGGATTCCTAAAATGTAGTAGCCTGTGGATGCGGAGGAATCCACCCTGAATACTCCCGGGCAGTCATTACAGATCTTAATAACCTCTTTCTGGTTCTCGGAAATTCCGTCGGTATCGTAGAAGATGTTTCTGCTGCGTTCAACATACGGCCTGTCTGGCTTCTTATGCCTCTCCCTGTCGTACCACATCTCCAGGAGCTTGTCGCTCAGCCGCTTTATGTATTCGATAATCCTTGGATCCTCCTTTATGGCAGCTGGATCCAGATCCGGCTCCTTCACATACGAGTAGTCCACCCCTGCCAGTGCGAGGATAATGCCGGTATTCACATACGGCAGCGCCGCCTCTATGGAGTAGCCGCCTTCCAAAACGCAGATGTCCGGAGAAAGCATATCGTTGAGCCTGGCATATCCGCCTGCGGTAAAAGACATGTTGGTAATGGGGTCGGAATAGTGGTTGTCCTGTCCGGCGGAATTTATGATGAGATCGGGCTTGAAGTCGTGGATGACAGGGAGAATGAGGTGCTCCATAACATGGAGCATACCCTCGTCGCTCGTTCTCGGCGGCAGCGGTACATTCAGGGTGAGACCCTGGGCAGAAGGACCGCCTGATTCCTCGGGAAATCCCGATCCGGGGTAGAGGGTTCTTCCATCCTGATGGAGCGAGATATAGAGCACGTTCGGATCGTGCCAGTAGATATCCTGTGTTCCGTCCCCGTGATGGCAGTCGGTATCGACAATGGCGATCTTTTTTATCTTCGGGTAGTTTTTTCTCACCCATTCAACCATCACAGCCTCGATGTTGATGTTGCAGAAGCCGCGTGCGCCGTGAACTACCCGCATGGCATGATGGCCCGGCGGCCTCACCAGCGCAAAGGCATTGTCCACAACACCCTCGAGCACGAGCCTGGCCGCCTCGATACACCCTCCTGCAGAGACGTTGTGCGAGGGGGTGATGCGGGAGGCCGCATCCGGGACACAGAAATGCGCCCGGTTGATATCATCAGTTGTTGCAAGGCCGGCCTTGAACTCACGGACACCTTCAATATCCAGCAGGCCCTCTTCCATGACCTGATCCTGTGTATACAAGAGCCGCTCCTGCCGTTCAGGATGAGAGGGTGTAATCTCCCAGTCATACGCAGGAAAAAATATCAACCCGGTCTTTCTCTTCGCCTTAATCATTGGGGACTCCATTCGTGTATAATGCCAGGCCGTGTCTGTATCTTCAACCGCAGGTTTTTACCCGTGGTGCTGAACCCCCTGACCATATTGAAGCTCTGCTCCTCGAGGATACTGATCTCAATCTCATCTTTAAGCCCCAGGTATGCGGCGTTCTTCCGTATAGCTTCTTCTCCCATCCTCTTGAGGTCCTCGAGACTCAGCATGCGTGAGACCTCCTCTTCGATGCCGAGCTCGGGACAGACCAGTCTCCGAAGCTGGGTATCGGCCAGCATGGTGATCTGTGCAGTTGTCCTGGCAAGGGCTGCGCCGAGGGCGTTTGCCACCATGGCATGGTCCGGCACGATACACTTAAGCCCGAAGACCTCTTCGATATAGGGTTTGAGCTGCCGGGCAGGGCCGCCAATGACCATTATCTGCTTTGGCTCGACAAGTTCCGGATGAAGCATCTCATAAATGGTGTAAACCGGGTGCCTGTTCACCTCGTCGATGAAGTCGAGGGCACCTTCCTTTATATTATGAACCATGACGGATATGATCTCTCTGGCAACAGCATCGACCTCTCTGCCCAGTTTTTGTGCGATTGCGGACACTGCCTCAAAAGCCCTGGTTTTATCACCGCGATCGAATTCTCCGAGGACTGCGAAGGCATCCATTGGTGTGGGATCGCTCCCGCCCATTACAGCAGGAGGTCCCTGACGCTGAGGCCCTACACGGATGGCATCTCCATCAAGATGGACAAACGAGTCCCCACCGGCGCCTACGGAAACAACCTTGAGACCGCGCACAAGGGTCTTGAGTCCCCGTATATTGACCCCCTTCGGCTCCAGGATGGGTATTCCACCGATAAGGACGCCGATATCCGTCGTGGTGCCGCCCACATCAAGCACCAGGGTGGTGGTAACGGAGTCTTTGCACAGTGCAACAGCCCCCATCATGCTGGCGGCAGGACCCGAGAGAATCGTCTCCACCGGCAATCTGTCTGCAGCAGATGAAGAGTACGTTCCGCCGTCAGCCTTCAAGAAGAGCATGGTGCAGTGAATACCGAGCTCCTGCAATGCTTTCCGTACCGATTCCACGAAACGCACCTGCACCGGCATCACGGCCGTATTGAAGTACGTGGTGTTGAGCCGCCTGTGAAAATTAAGGCTGCCGCTCATGGCATGCCCCATAGAGATGTTCTGGAAATCACTGTCGATGAGAGAACGGATCATGGTTTCATGAGAGGAGTTCCTCACAGAAAACTTGGATACAATGCCGACACCGGTAATCCCCTTCCCCTTCAATTCGCCGGCAACCCCTCTCACCTGATCATCTCTGACTGGGATATACTCCCGGCCACGGTGGTCTATGGCACCGTCCACGAGATAAAAATCGTCGGTGAGAAAGTAATGCCGGGGATCTATACCGGGACCTGCGGATACGATCATCCCGGTGGGAGCATACTTTTTCTCAATTATGGCGTTTGTCGAGAGGGTTGTAGACAGGACAACACGGCTGATGGCCGAATAATCGATGCCGAGTGCCCGGACCACCTCGAGGATGGAGGATACGAGATCATTTCCCGTGACGGCCTTTGCTGTTGCAACGATGTCCTTCTCATTGATACATACGGCGTCCGTGTGGGTGCCGCCTATGTCTATCCCGAGTATCATAGTATCTCCAATCAGCTCTTCATGAAATACTTCATGGAAGCCTGCATCGGTTGGCCCGAAGTTCTCCCCATTGCCTCGGTTTTAAGAAATACAATGTATTCTGCCTGTATACCATCATGACCAGCAACTCAACGTTCCAAGACCCGCATCGAGATCGAGCTGAAAAATAACATGGTGCAGCATATCAACATATTATGGAAATAGCAATGAAGAGAAAAAATCCCCGTGTGCACAACCGTACTGATAACAGCATGTTTCTGCAACGGATCATGATACGTTGCAGACCTGGAATATCATGTCTTTTGCATACTTGCGCCTCTTATAAGGATCTGCTAGGAGTGTCTGATACCACGATGGAGGATGTAGTGAAAAAAGCGATTTTGATATGTATAGTGGGACTTATCACCATCGGCTGCTCAACAAGCGGGCCCGAAATAACCAGCACATCGATTTCCAACGATAATCCGGTTACCGGGCAGAAGATACTGCTTCAGGTCTACAGCATAGCCGACAAAACACCGTTGACGTACTCGTGGATATGCAGCGGTGGCGAATTTGATGAAAACACAGATGAGGATATGCAATATTATCGGTACTGGGTCGCACCCGAGGAGGCAGGGGAACAGACTATCACCTGCACGGTGCGCGACGGCAACGATGATGAAGAAACCGTCACCTTTTCCATAGAGGTCAACCCCCGCGTGATCGATGACACCCTCGTAGACGGGAATGTCTTGTCCATCCTTAAACAAACCGGCACCATAGGGGGGGTGTGGGTATCGATGGAGAATGAAGACATCAGGTTCATCTCTTCAACCACGAATGAAGAAACATCATACCAGGGGGCCTTCACCTCCATGCTCATTGAATTGGACACGTCCGACTTCACCTATACGCTGTGGGGTGCACAGGGCCAGGGAACCGGGATCTCTGTGCAGTCGTCTGAAGAAGAGACTGTCCTTACGTGCGAAACATGTGATACCACCGACGTGATCAATGATCTGGCTATAGATGTGATCGACGGGAATATCTTGTGGGTTGGGGCGGATTCCGGCATGCACTGGTATGACTCCGCAGAGGACGAATGGGGAGAGTACAAGCCGGAGAAGACCAACGATTTCTATGAAGGAATCAACTTTGTCTATGCCGCCACGTCCACCGGGATCTATGAGCTCGATCCATATGCCGCTGACTCAGACCCCGTTTACCTGGGGGACTCGTGTGCAGTGATCGAGGTCGAAAATGACGACGAGACAGTGAACGTGTGGCACATCACCGATTCTCAGGTATGCCTGGACGGCGCCCCGCTGGCTTCTCAGCCTGACAGTGTCACCTGCTCTCTCGATGCCGACTGGGAGAATGTCATCTGGTGCGGAAAGTACTTCTGGGACGGTGATTCGTGGCAGACTCCCCCCGGGCTCGAAGGTGAGGACATTGTCACGTCAGTAGTCAGCAATGAAGGGCTCGTCTACCTGTTGACGAGTTCAGGGGCACTTCTTCGCTGGTAGTTTCGTCCGCAGGGCGATATCGCCCGAAACATGCTCGAGCAGGCTGTTTAACAGCTCCTCGGGATAAGGGGACGGGACATACACCCTGCTCAGCCAGGTCATGTGAAAGGCCTTTTTCTCCGATGAAGCACGCGATATACGCATGAACCGGGTATCGCCATCGGTCGTGTCTATGACCCGCACGGTGATGCACACCTTAGAAGGTGAATGAGTTCCTCCATAGAACAGGTATTCCAGTTCCCCCCGTATTTCATAGGGTGTATCGGCAGGTTCCTTGTCGGAGAGGATAATCCTCCTGAACCCCTGCTTTTCCAGCAGATATTCCTTCATCCTCGCTGCAGCATAGACGCCCCATTTCTCGTCCTGGGCATCAAAGGGGTAGATCGTCACCGAACTCTCGAAAGCATTGGAGAGCCCCCAGTCAATGGGAGTCACCTCGTCGAGCTGCCGGGTGGGCTTTACCAGAGCGCAGCCTGAGAGCACCAGGAAAAGAACAGCTAGGACAGTCCACAGATATATATTCTTATTCACCAATACCACCTATGTTTTGGAGTCACCTTTCGTACATCCTTGCCTGTTGGACCGGATTCAACAGACCTGCAATATGATCTGTCATGCACAGACTTGTTGTCGCGGATGCAATGACGTTATTCGTTGTGGCATCAACCGCCCGTGAGGTGATGACAACAGACCTTTCACCGGCCAGATAGGTACTGACAACGATCACCTCAGCCTGGAATTCCCCTTTCAGCCTGGTGGCGTCTCTGCTCAAGCTGACCAGACCTTCCTCACATGTGATGTACGGTTCCTTCCTGAGCTGGACATCGACCACATTGGTACCATGGCGTACCAGTGAACCGATCAGGAACTCCTGAAGGGCAAGCCCGAAATCGCTTGGGGCATATGTTACCGCATCGACCGGGGTACTCACCAGGACACTCACCCCCTGGTACGATCCAGTGAGCCCTTTGGAAATATTCATTGCAATCTTATCGGTACAGCCTTCAATACTGATGGCATAGTTCGGCATTATATGTGTACACCCGATGACAACGATACACATGATCATGCCCACGATATTCTTCATGGGTTGCTCCCCAGCGAGATCCTGGTCTTTGTTTGATAGCGCTTGGATGACAGTACCCTGTTCCACTTCCCAGACCCCTTGGCAAGGTATACCTCGCTGCCGGCAAGCACCCTGTCATTGTCCTGGATGCGTGCGACCACGAGCAGGGATTTATCTTGCGGAGTCATGATCAATGACAACATGAACTCAGCGTCCTGCTCTCGCGTTGTGATGGTAAATCCCCGGGCAATAAGTTTCCGCTTGCACATAGAAACCACATACGTTTCGGACAGAAGCGGCCGGTGAGGGTGAAGATTATCCTGCCAGGTGATATAGAGACGTCCCGGTGTGATACCTTCAACAAGACTGGTACATAATTCATCGACCTGCCGATCAAGACGGGCCATGTACTTGTCGTCCGGCCAGGTCTGATCGGAAGGAACCGTTGAACCGACCGCACACCCCGCAGTCAGGACACCAGTAATAAAGATGATGCACACTATTTTCCCCACACTTTTCGGTATCGGGAGAGCACCCGAGAATCTTTAGTTGGGTTATCTTAGGGGATAGTACC
>DAISYU010000074.1:6428-16434 GCA_036825155.1 Thermodesulfobacteriota bacterium
ACAATGTTGTAATTCCTGTTCGCATCTGCATTCGGGTTGGGATAGCCTACAGCAACGAGGTTTGCAATGGTATCATATTGACCATTCTCCGCAAAATTCTTCTCCTCATTCAAGGCTATGGTCTCAAGCGCAGTGATGGCTTCAGCCCTGCGCGTCCTGGTGACATATCCGGAATATGACGGGATGGCAATGGCGGCAATAATACCGACAATGGCAACAACGACCATGATCTCCAACAGGCTGAATCCATCCTTATTCATATGACAATCTCCCTTTGCGAATAGAACTACTATATATTATCGGCAGTTTTTCAAATATGGCAACAGGATTTTTTCTTTGCATATCAGTCAAACACATTGTGTTGACTTGGGCTGCATTCGAGATATATGCATAGGTGCCATGAAGGGATATGTAAAAATATTCACCTATGGTTGTCAGATGAACGACCTTGACAGTCTCAAGATGTACTCGATGCTTGCCGAAGACGGCTGGCTGCCGACAGAATCCACCAAGAAAGCAGATCTCATCATCTTGAACACCTGTTCGGTACGGCAGAAGGCCTATGAGAAGGCACTGAGCAATATCGGCCGCCTGCGGGCTTACAAGAAGAGAAAACCTTCCCTCATCATTGCAATCACCGGATGCGTTGCCCAACAGGGAGGCGCTGATATCATTGAACGAATGCCCCATGTGGACATTGTTCTCGGCACGCATCAGCTTCACCGGATACCGGCCGTCATCAATGAGAAATCTCTCGATCACCGGTCATTCGTGGACACCACTTTTGCCGATTGCATCCCGTCCATGGACATTGTTCCGCATACGGATTTCCTGCAGCCGCCTCACCGTGCATATATCAACATAATGCAAGGGTGCAACAACTACTGTACCTACTGCATCGTACCCTATGTCCGGGGAAGAGAGATCAGCCGGGATTACGATATGATCATAGGTGAGGTGAAGAATCATGCCTCCCACGGTGTCAAGGAGATCTTTCTGCTCGGCCAGAATGTAAACTCGTACAGCGGGGGCAGGACATTCCCTGAACTGTTGAAAGCCATCAACGACATAACAGGTATCGAACGCATACGGTTCACCACCTCGCACCCCAAAGACATGAGCGATGATCTCATTGCATGCTTTGCCACGCTCGACAAGTTGTGCAGCCATATCCATCTACCCTTCCAGTCCGGCTCGACCAGTGTCCTGAAGCTTATGAACAGAGGCTATACCAGGGATGCATACCTCCTCCTCATTGACAAGCTCAGAAAAGCACGACCGGATATAGCATTCAGCGCGGATGTCATGGTGGGGTTCCCGGGGGAGACGCGGCAGGCGTACCTCGACACCCTTGACCTTATCAGACACGTCAGGTTTGACGTGCTCTACTCGTTCAAGTACTCGGAGCGCCCCGGCACCAGTGCAGCGGATCTTGTCGACGATATCGGCCCTGAAGAGAAAACCGCCAGGCTCAGGGAGTTGCAGGCCATTCAGAAAGATATTACCATCGAGAATAATCAGGCCCGCATCGGCAATACCTATGAGGTGCTCGTGGACGGTGCCAGTGCCCGCCATGAAGACCAGATTCATGGGAGGACGACTCAGGGGACCATTGTAAACTTCAAAGGCGCTCACGATCTTATCGGCACCACGGTACCGGTTAGGATTACCCGTGCAAACCCGAATTCCCTGACCGGGGAAATGGGATAGCCTCTGGACGCCGTGTTCGCCCCCACCAAATAATTCTGGAACATTACACTTGCCGGTGATACATAGATATTCATGATAAACCCGAAGAGATGGCCGACTATCATCATCTTTATCGCACTGCATGCGGCATGGCTCGCTGTCGTCATCATGTGGGTCGTGTGGTACATACGGTACCGGAATATAAGCATTCAACCCTTCGGGGCGTGGGATATTGTCATTCTTGTCGAGGTGGCGGTGTTGTTCCTGTTAATCCTCACCGGCATCTATACACTCTTCATCCTCCATCAGCGGCAGCTCACCCTCATGCGGACCCAGATGCACATCATCTCGTCCATCACCCATGCATTCAAAACACCTCTTGCAACAATGCAACTCTATCTCGAGACGATCAAGAAGAGAGACCTCCCGGAAAATACGAAGAAACAGCTCCTGTCAGGAATGCTTGAAGAAAACCAACGGCTCAAATCCCTGGTGGACAATTTTCTCGAGAGCGCCCGTCTGAGCTATAAACGGACGCCGTACGTGTTTTCAATTATCCCGGTATCGCACTTTCTCGATGGCTTTATCAAAAACCATGCGAACATCCTGCATGGTGTTGATGTCCACACGGAGATCCAGCAGGATGCACCCATTCGCATCGATAAGGACGCATTTGATATTGTGTTCTCGAATCTCATGGAAAATGCTATACACTATTCGAATGATGTCCCGCGAATCCACATAAAGGCATGGCATGACGAAAAACGGGCCTATATCGAGTTCTCGGATTCGGGGATAGGGATTCCCAAAGAAAGCTACCGGGATGTTTTCAAGAGGTTTCAGCGGCTCCCGGAAGCGATGGCGCTGTGGGGTTCCGGAACCGGGATGGGACTGTACGTGGTCAAGGCCATTGTCAAGGCCCATGGCGGAAACATTAAAATCAGCGGAGGAGGCATTGAGGCAGGAACATCGTTTCTCATACACCTGCCCATAGCACGATCATGAATATAAAATGGCGTATACTTGTTGTTGAAGATGATCAGGCATTGGCATTGGGATTGCGTATCAACCTGGAGGCCGAAGGGTATGAGGTTATTCACGTCTCCATGGCCGAAGACGGGATATCGGCCCTGGAAAACTCCAGCATAGACCTGGTGGTTCTCGACCTCATGCTGCCGGGCATCGACGGTATTAAGGCACTCGAGACCATACGAAAGGACGATCCAAAACTGCCGGTCCTGATCCTAACCGCGAAATCAGCCACAGAGGACAAGGTGGAAGGGCTCAAGGCCGGGGCGGACGACTACCTGACAAAGCCGTTCCATCTCGAGGAATTCCTGCTGCGGGTCAAGAGGATGCTGGACCGCTATGAGTGGTATAAATCAGAGGATGTCCTCATAATAGGAGACACAACCATTGACTTCAATACGCTGGAGGTAAAGAATCCTCATGGGGAGAATTTGCGTATCACGCCCCACGAAGCGAACCTGATCCAATACCTGGCCAACCACCAGGATCGCATTGTCACAAGAGGCGAACTCCTGAAGAATGTCTGGGGCCTTGACCCTGATATCGAGACCCGCACGGTAGATACCTTCATCTCCCGCATCAGACGGTATATCGAAAAGGACCCAACCAGGCCGGAGTATATTATCAGCATCCGCGGGAAAGGATACCGGTTTATCCATTAATTAATATATGATGTAGAGGTCATATACAAAACCCCGGATAATCTCTGCAATCACTCGAGGGTCTTGCGGAACCGCGTGGTTGCTATCATGAGGAATATAATCGCGAGGATTGACTGACCAGCGATTGCACGGGTTAACGGTGCTATACCCACACCCTTCATCACCACCCCGCGAATGATCTCCATATACCACCGCATGGGATTCATGAATGTGGCATACTGTACCGGGAGCGGCATGTTGTTGATGGGAAAGATAAAGCCACTCAGCAGGATCGCAGGCATGAGGATAAAGAAGGCAGTGAGCAGGGCCTGCTGCTGGGTATGGGCACTGACGCTTATGAGCAGGGCAAGCCCGAGGTTCCCCGCCAGGTAGATCCCTGTCAGACAGTAGAGCAGAAGTACACTTCCCTCGATATGGATACCGAAGATGAACCGTGCGATGATAAACATCAGGGTCATGACAATGTAGCCGATGATAAGGTACGGCAGGGTCTTCCCAAGGATGAACTCGATCTTCCTTATGGGCGTTACCATGACCTGCTCGATGGTACCCCCCTCCTTTTCCCGCACAATGGCGATACTCGCCACCATCATGCTCAACAGGATCAGCATGATGGCAATGAGTCCAGGAACGTAGTAATACCTGCTTTCCAGGTTTTCATTGAACCATGATCTGGTCTCCATCGTGATCATAGGCGGCGATGCCCCAGTCCCCATCAGGGATTCGATCTTTCGGTCAGTCAGCTCAGAGGCATACTGCGTCACGATCTGTGTTGCATATCCCATGAGAATGGCTGTTGTATTGCTGTCGGTACCGTCAGAAAGCAGCTGAACCTGTGCCGTGGACCCTCCCCTGAGATCCTGAGCAAACCCGGGCTGTATACATATCAGAGCCTGTACCGAAGAGGTATCGAGCAGACGGTTTATCTCAGAAAGGCTCTCCACATGCCCGGCAACCTCGAAGTACCCGGAAGAACTGAATCTCTGAAGCAGTTCCCGGGATTCAGGGGTGTTGTCCTGATCAATGATGGCTGTCTTGATGGCGGTCACATCCATGGTCATTGCAAATGCCATTATTACAAGCTGGATGAGCGGTACCCCGAAGAGCACGATCCTCATACGAGGATCCCTGAACATCTGCAGAAATTCTTTTATGAACATGCGTTTTAGCCGCTCGAACATACCTACTCCAGCTTAAGCTTCATGCGTCTGTGTGCAAGAACGACCATGAGAACTGCATACACCCCAAGCAGCACTGCATCTATCCACAGGATCTCAAGGCCTATTCCCTTGAGATAGATCCCCCGAAGCAGTGCGATGAAATACCGTGCCGGAACAATAAACGTGATGCACTGGATAGGAAGCGGCATATTGCCGATGGCAAACACAAACCCGCTCAGGATCATGGTGGGCAGGAACCCCGCGATAAGCGCGATCTGGTTTGCCAGAACCTGCTTCTTCATGGTGATGCTGATCATGAGTCCGAAGAAGAGCGCGCCGGTGAGAAACAGGGCAGCCATGGCGAAGACAAGCCCGGCCGAGCCCCTGAGAGGAACATGGAACAGCCACTGTCCAAGGCCGACGGCTATTGCCACATCGAGCATTCCGATCACAAAATACGGTACCACCTTACCCAGGACGATCTCAGGGATGCGTACCGGCGTAGAGATGAGCTGCTCCATGGTCCCCATCTCCCACTCTTTTGCCACGGTCACACTGGTCATCATGGCGGCAATAACCATCATCACCATGGCGAGGATACCGGGGATTATGACATTCTCGCTTCTAAGGTCCGGGTTGTACCATGCCCGTGGCACGAGTTCCACCGGTGTTATGAGATCCTTGCCGGTCATGAGTCGAACCTGAGCAGCACTGAGGTTGCGTGAGTAGATGAACCCGATACTCGTTGCATATCCCAGGGCGAGCCTGGCGGTATTGGCATCACTGCCGTCGGCAATGACCTGGACCTTCACCGGTTCACTGTCATGAATCTTCTTGGCAAAATCATGGGGAATGACCAGGGCAATCATAGCCCGGCCGCTGTCAAGGGCGGAGACAATGTCGCGATAATTGTCGCAGTATTTGTTGATGGAAAAATACGGGGAACCATCGAAGAGATTCAGCAGATCTCTGCTCTGAGACGATCGCGACTGATCCCAGACCACGGTGGGGACGTTTCTCAGGTCCATATTCAAGGCATACCCGAACAGGAGGATCAGCACCATGGGGATGGCGATGGTCAGAAAAAGGCTCCGCCAGTCCCTTAGGACGTGAATCCATTCCTTTCGTGCAATTGCAGACAAACGCCTGAGCCTCATTGCACCATCACCCCTGTGTTCGATCGACTTCTTCAATCAGGGACACGAATACGTCCTCCATACTGGGCAACACCTGTTCGATCCTCTCAATTTCGACTTCACGAACTTCCAGCTCACGCCTTATTGCCTGTATTGCTACGGTCGCTTCTTCCACGACCGCATGAAGACCTGCCCCGAAAAGCGCCACCTCTCTCACTTCCGGCAGAACCGCGATGTATTCCATAACATTCTGCGGTGAAGCACAGAGGATATCGAGGATCGTATCCTTCATAATCCTGGTCTTGAGTCCTGCCGGTGTTCCCAGGGCAACAATGTTGCCTCGGTAGATCAAAGCAAGCCTGTCGCAGTATTCAGCCTCTTCCATATAGTGCGTGGTGACAAACACCGTTACCCCCTTATCCGCCATGCTGTAGATAAGATCCCAGAACCGTCGCCTTGAGACAGGATCGACCCCGCTGGTGGGCTCGTCGAGAAAGATAATGGGAGGTTCGTGGAGGATTGCACAGGCCATTGCAAGCCGTTGCTTCCAGCCGGCACTGAGCAGTGCCGTGAGACTGTGTGTGTGCTCCTGCAGCCCTGCCATGTTAACAGCCCATGCCTTGCGCTCGTCCAGACGCGATCCGGCCAGGCCGTAGATACCACCATAGAAATCGATATTCTCTTCTACCGTAAGATCTTCATACAGGGAAAACTTCTGGCTCATATAGCCGATGTGTGCCTTGATCAGCTCCGGTTGTGTCCCGACATCAAAGCCCAACACCGTTCCCGTACCATCACTGGGTTCCAGCACACCGCAGAGCATACGGATCACCGTGCTCTTCCCTGCACCGTTGGGCCCCAGGAAACCGAATATCTCCCCTTTGGGTACGTGGAAACTCACCTTGTTCACCGCAACGAAGGAGCCGAATCTCCTCGTCAGTTGCTCCACTTCCACAGCATGGTCTGCATGGTTATTGTGTACTGGGCCTGAAAAGGCTGGTTCAGTGACGGGTGTATCGCCATTCAACTGCGTGTTGTCCGGGAGAGATTCTTCAAGCACACTCACGAATACATCCTCGAGCGTCGGTTCCTGCCTTCTGATCTCCCCATAGGTGATGCCGTGCGCTGCAAGGAGTTCTTGTGCCTGTATGAAAGATTTCTCCGCCTCGTCCGTAACGATATGGACCGTATCGCCGAACAGCTTCGCGCCTCGGCAAACAAGATTTTCGCAGATCAACGTACTGATCTTGCGGGCTTGGGGGCTCCGGATACTGAGGATCGAACCCTTCATGAGTTTCTTGACCTCAGACGGGGTCCCGACAGCCAGGATCTTACCCTCATTGAGCAGCCCCACCCTGTTGCACCGCTCTGCTTCGTCGAGGTATGCAGTGCTTACCAGTATGGCGACATCGGCCTTAAGGAGTTTGTAGAGTATTCTCCAGAAATCCCTTCGGCTGACCGGATCCACTCCGTTTGTGGGTTCATCCAGGAGCAGCACCTTGGGAGTGTGGACCAGGGCACAAACGAGCTGGAGCTTCTGTTTCATTCCACCTGAGAGATCACCTGCCCGCCGTTTCTTGAATGGGCGCATATAGCTGAAATCCAGCAGTTCATCTATGTGATCGGCCCTGCCCTTTGATGGGACCCCGTACAGATCTGCATAGAAATTGATGTTCTCCCACACGGTGAGATCCGAGTAGAGCCCGAATCGCTGACTCATATAGGCCAGGTTGTCCTTTACCTTCGATGCATCCCTAAGTGTATCGAATCCGGCAATGATTGCAGTGCCGCCAGTAGGCTCCATTATGCTGCTCAGCATGCGCAAAGAGGTGGTCTTCCCTGCCCCGTCAGGCCCCACAAGACCGAAGATCTCTCCGGGATACACATGCAGATCAAGGCCGTCCACTGCTGTGAGGTCTTCGAATCGCTTGGTGAGACCCTGGGCAAAGATCGCAGGCTCCATACAAACCTCCCGGTTATTCGTGGAGCTTGATCAGGGCATCTGCCGGCATTCCCGGTTTGAGCTCATCTTCAGGATTTTCAAGTGCGATCTTTATGCGATACACGAGCTTGACACGTTCATCATGCGTCTGTACGGCCTTGGGGGTGAATTCCGCCTCAGGACTGATAAAACTTATTCGTCCCGTGTAAATCTTACCCGGGTATGTATCGGATGTCACCTCGACTTCCTGGTTGAGCTTTACCTTACCAAGATCGGTCTCATTGATATATGCCCGAAGCCAGGGCCTTTTCAGATCACCAATGGTTATGACCGGGGAGCCCGGGGTCATATATTCACCTGGCTCTGTTGACTTGCTCAAGACCACGGCATCGATCGGGGAATACAGATCGGTATAGTCCAGAAAGAGTTTCGCCTGCTGAAGTCTTTCTCTTGCAATCTTCAGTTGAGATCTCGCCTGATCGATCTTTTCCGAACGTGCCCCTTCCTCCACCAGGCTGAGCTGCTGCCCTGCACTCTCAAGACGAGCGAGTGCCTCCTTATGGGCATTGCGAGCTATCTCAAACTGTGTCTGATACACCTGATATTCCCGCAGGCTTATTCCGCCTTGTTTATAGAGTCTGGCAAATCGTTCATCGTCTGCCTTGGCCAGCTCAAGCTGCGCCCTGGCTGTCTCGACACCGGCTTGTGCCCGTGACAACTCTGCCCTGGCATGTTCAATCTCCTGCTTTCTGCTGCCTGTCTCCAGCTCTGCAAGCACTGATTGTGCATACTGCATATTGGCCCGTGCCTGCTTGAGTGACAGCTCCTGGTCAGACTTCTCCAGTTGTGCTATGAGCTGCCCTTTGGATACGATATCACCCTCATTCACGAGCAGAGAATCGAGTCTGCCCGCGATCCTGAAGCTGAGCCGTATATCAGTAACTTCTATATTTCCCGAGACTTTGATGGAGTTCTCATTGCTACTGTTGCGGGTGTAAAAAACATATATCCCTGTCGCAGCTATAATAAGGATAAGAATGATGATGGCTGGCAGACGTTTGCTCATAGGTTCTCCTTTTTCGGGATAAGCCCGTGCATAACCAGATCCTTGACTGCCTGCTTTCTCTTTGCAATCATCTCTGGCGAAAGGGGATCATCACCCAGAACAAGCATGAAAAGCGGTGAAGCAACGATATAAAACACGTTCATACCGACAACCGAAAACACTGTATGCTCGGGCGATACATCACGTATCCACCCCTTGCGTATCGCCTCGGTGATCCTCTCCCGCATAAGTGAGAAAACCGGGATGATGTACTCCCTGGCAATAGCCTGCACATGCCTGGCAGAAAGCATCTCCCAGGCCATGAGCCTGACAAAGGAGCTGTTCCGGGAGAGATACTCTATGTAGAAATCAAGGAAGTTCTCGATATTGTGTGCCGCGTTTTCCTCGCGGTCAAAGAACCTGGGGATCGCATCCCTGATGCCGCCGATAATCCGCCCGACAACGGCAATGAGCAGTTCATCCTTGTCCTTGAAATAATAGTAGAGCATCGCCTTGTTAACCCCGGCCAGCGTTGCTATCTCCTGCACCTTGGCCCCGTCGAACCCCTTGGAGGCAAAGAGCTGCTCCGCCGCATCCAGAATCCTGTCTTTTGTCTTGCCGTCGCGCTTCTTCATAATTATTAACCAACCGGTTGGTTAATAATATATATCTATGATGCTGTCAATATCTGAAGTAACAGTCTGCGCGGATTTCCTATAAAAAACGGCCATGGTCTTTCTGACCATGGCCGCCATAAAATCATTTAGGAGGCACCATCTAAGGCCTGACGATCAGGAACTCTCCGTAGAGGTCGTCGTGCCTGCCGATGGTCAGGGAATCGCTGATGAACGGGGCAGCCGGGTCCGAGATATCGATCACGTAGAAATCCGGGAGCCCTGTCCCTGCACTATCACTGAAGACCACATAGAGTTCATCCCGTACGGGGTGAACATCGATACCACTGAAACTGAGCCACTCATACGGCTGGGTGATTGGAATAGTAGCCACGAGGGAATGATCGGCAGTATCAATAACAGAGATTCCGCTCTGGTAGGTCCTCCAGTTCAGGGTTACGGCAAAGATATACGCACCGTCCGGGCTGACTTCGAGGCGGATATACTGCTTGTCCGCTTCCACTATCGCAGGTCCCTCAAAGCTGAAGCTGTCACCATCTATATCGATGTACGAGAGCCCCTCTTCCAGGTTGGCGATGTAGACGCGGGAGCCGTCCGGTGAGGCCACCAGGTCGAATGGGTGGTACGGGTTGACATCGATGACTGCTTCATCGTTGTTCGTCGTTGTATCAAAGACAGAGACATAGAAGGTCTGGTCATAAGAGCTGT
>DAISYU010000075.1:0-15671 GCA_036825155.1 Thermodesulfobacteriota bacterium
AAAATTCGGGGAGAAAAGCGGGTTCTGTTTGAGCGGAGTGAAACGGAGCGAGTTTATCCGCGGCCCGAATTTTTCAAATGAGCGAACGAACTCCGTCAGGAGTGGCTTCTTGGGGTGCCCTTTCTTTGGTACTTTCTTTGGGCATATAAAGAAAGTACATATAAAAATAGTAACATGGATATGATCAATAGTAATACAAATCATTATTGCAAACAGACATAGGTAACACTTCCTCAATGAGCTGCTTCTGTAAGAAGCCCCCCTTCTCTGGTTTGTGAAAAACACCTCGATGTCTGTACTTTTCCGCTCTGAGAATTATTATTATAATTCTCTACCCTAACAACTGTGGAAAATAATTACATATAATATGCTAACATTTACCCATGCAGATGATCTATTGGCGGGTAAAAAAGATATAACTTATTGAAAAAATAGAATAAAGCAGCTGGTATGCTTTTTGCCTATATAACAGTGCTAATTTATTGATGGTATCATGTATGTTGCTGTGGCATGAAATGCAAAAGAGGCTGGAATGACAGCATAAAGAGGACTGGTTATGAGACGAGATAATGTTGCAGTATATGATAACACCATGATCATGAAGCTCTTGGATATCCCGCCTAATATGCAAACACAACTGAAGGAATACGGGGACATCGGGGAGAATGCATTCGATGTATACACACTGTACAGGTCGGCAGCAAAGAGGAAGCTCTCTGATATTATCGAGTCGAATGATACGCTGGACCTGCGCTGCCTTGCCTGGATGACGAAGAATGACTTCATGGAGGCAAAACGGCTGCTGAGAAGGCTCGGTTACATCACTGAGATCGTTGAAAAGGGCAGGTCAGAGATTCGCTTTATAAAACTCGTACACCACAAAGCCCGGGCTCAATAATTACCATCTGTTCTGCTGACCCCGGTCCTGCTCACCGTGAAGTGCTTCTGCAGCATGAAGAGGCGAACGCGGCTGGAGGAGACCATAGCCTCCGATCATAGGTGCTCAGAACCAGTTTCTCAACACGCTATCTTTGAAAAGTTATATTCCTGCCTGGGCAACAGAGGGACCTGTGTGTTCATTATCCAGCAGTTCGCTGATGGCAGACTTGAGGTTGGTGAAGTCAGGTGATTTGAGGACATAGGCATCTGCTGCCATGGTCAGGGGATCGTCTCTATAGCTGGAATATGCTGAATGAATTATGATGGGCCTGTCGATCCGGGACTTGATGATATGCCCCAAGGCATCGATGCCGTCCATCTTGGGCATGCGTATATCCATGATAATGAGGTCAGGTTCTGTTTCATGCTGCTCCAGCAGAAAGGACAAGGCCTCCTTCCCGTTTGATGCGACAGTTACATCATACCCGTCATCCCGGAGTTCTTCCCTGATAAGGAACTGCAGGTTTGCATCGTCCTCTACAAGCAAAATCCTTTTCACTGTGATCCTCCTTCAGCGCCTGTTGCGCTGCATGATAAAAAACCTGCATCAGCTAATACCAATGTCATTATTCCGGCAAAATCTGCACATATAATGCCCATGCGCAGGAATAATGCAGAAAGGGTGCCAAAAAAATAGACGATATTAAGATGAGTTAAATCAAAAGGATGGACGAGAAGCAAAAGATAAAGAATGCAAGATGGGTCATTGAGGCTGTGATAGCGTCAATGATTCGACGATTATTTGAAGGGCAGGCCTCTTCTCCAGCAAGGGTTCCTGCGGACATCAAATTCAGGCAAAAGTGTAAGAATAATCTTACACAGGATGTGAAAAATTACCGACGCTATAAATATCGTTCGTCCGATATTTTTCTAACGTATCGTTTGTTATTGTACCTATAACGCCAGAAGATAGAAACGATACATCTTCAGACACTGCATCATATCTTCTGGGGTACCAGGAGATAGAACATACATCTTTTAGAGACTGCATCAATTCTTCTGGTACTCTTGGAGAGAGAACGAAACATTTAGTGAGCAACACCAATTCTTCTGGCTTTATTATAAGCCCTGTGTAGCAGGTTGCTCCCGGTCAAAGAGGCTCATATATCTTTCAAGATAGCATGGGCCTCCTTTCATTTCATAACCTCTCTGCTCAAGATCTTTTGGTCTCTATGGATGGATCGGCGAATCGTGGGCCATGCGCGTCCCAGATGAGCCAGTTGCCTG
Organism: Thermodesulfobacteriota bacterium; assembly: GCA_036825155.1. Classification (GTDB taxonomy): domain Bacteria; phylum Desulfobacterota; class Desulfomonilia; order UBA1062; family UBA1062; genus DSAD01. The sequence goes on from DAISYU010000075.1 coordinate 2,167, forward strand.
TGTCGAAAAATGCGGGCAGAACAATGAGTTGATCGCTCATGGCGGCTCTGTGAAGATGACCGCAGATAACCGTGTGTACTCCTTTGCTCTGCGCAATGCCCATATCAATGCTGGCGTGGGGAGGGCGGATTGCTGCAGAGGATTTTACCAGAAAACGGGCGCATCTGTCCTTGAATCCTGCGGGCAGCCACCTGTCTGCACGAGCCAGGACCGGCCAGCCGTATCGATGCAGGAGCCTGAACCCCCTGTCGGCATCCGTGAGCGTATGCCCATGGGCGATAAGCACGTTTCTCCCATACAGGCTGATGATCTGTTCCTCGAACCTGATGAGGTTAATTGAGCTCCTCCCCATATTCTTTAGGAGGAAATCCCGGTTTCCGACAATCAGATGTATCCGGGGTGACTGCAGGGCTGATAAAATATACTGGATTCGTGGTTCAAGACCTGTATAGAAGTAGTCAAACAGATCGCCCAGGATATAGATATGTGACGCTGTTTCCTTCATCTGTTCAAGCCAGGAAACAAAACGAAGTGCGTCATCTCCCATACCTGGTCTGAGATGGATGTCCGCTACAAAAATGTGCACGCCTAAGATAAAAACAGAAGTGTCTTGATATATCAAGCTATTCCTTTTATAAAACGATAACAATGAGTATGTCAGCTAAAGTCAACCCCTGGAAGGTGAGCACCATCATACTCGCCATCGTGTTAGTATCCTGTCTTTCCTGGTATTTTATCAAGGACTATGAGGGGCAGGACGAACCTGTAGTCGTGCCCACACACGTAGCCGAGTCGGATCAGGAATATTCAGCACTCATCCCTGACAAAAATGAGGCACCCCCTGAACAGGAGCCGATACGGAAAGTGTCTACTATCAACAAGGGGGATTCTTTCTATAAGATCCTGCAGGAAAACGGGATTGCCCAGCGTCAGGCACACGACATTCTCATGGCCGCAAAAGATATCTTCGATCTGTCCAAGGTGCTGCCCGGACATGAACTTGTACTGGTTTTCTCAGCAGACAACCAGAACCTCATTGAACTGGACTATGAGATATCGGACCACTATCGGCTCAATGTCTCTCTTGACGAAGAGGAGATCCGTGCCCAGAAGATTCAGATAGAACGGATACTTCAGTCGACATATGACGGGGCGCTGGAGCAGTTGGATTTTACGATCAAAAAGGGTGATAATCTCTACGATATCCTGCATAACTCAGGTATTGGAGACTATCAGATCGATCTCATCGTGAAATCAGTGAAAAAGGTCTATAATCTCTCGGACATCGTGCCCGGCAATTCCATGAGCATATGGGTTACCCAGGAGACCCCGGTGAAGCTGGCAAGGCTCACCTATGAGATCGACAGCCTGAGCTTTCTCGAGGTCAAGCCGGACAACGGTTCGTTCAAGGCGAACAAGCATACCCTGGAAGTGGAAGTGCGCTACGAGCGGGCCGAAGGATCCATTACGAGCAGTCTGTATGAATCGGCGATTCAGGCAGGACTCTCCCCGGAAGTGGTCATGGATCTGACCGATATCTTTGCCTGGGATATCAACTTCTTCGTAGATATCAGAGACGGGGATACCTATACCGTATTGTATGAAAAGTACTATGTCGGCGACACGTTCAAGGGATATGGCCGCGTGATTGCCGCCAGGTTTATGAATCAGGGTGAAGAGCATGTTGCCATCTACTATGAAGACGGCAGCGGGATCAGGGGGTACTACGACGATCAGGGCAAGCCCATACAGAAGCTCTTCCTCAAGGCACCGTTGAACTACCGGCGTATATCTTCAGGATTTTCCTATAACAGGATACACCCGATATCCCGAAAGGCGAGGCCTCACCTGGGAGTGGATTATGCTGCACCGACAGGAACGCCGGTTGTGTCTCTGGGAGACGGCAAAATCATTTCCATAGGCTGGTCAAACGGGTTCGGCAAAAGCATTCAGGTCAAGCACCGGAACGGATACGTCAGCTACTACGGTCATCTCTCACGGTATGCCAAGGGAATGAAGAAGAACAAGCAGGTGGATCAGGGCCAGGTCATCGGCTACGTCGGGATGACCGGCGTGGCAACGGGTCCGCACCTGGATTTCCGAGTACGATATAACGGCAAGTTTATCAATCCGTTAAAGCTCAAATCCGTAACAGGCCCGCCGCTGAAGGGAACAGCACTTTCCGAGTTCAAAGGCATTGCTACGAAGAGACTTTCCATGCTTGTTGATCCTGCCTTGAATATTGCAGTGAAATTAAGTAAAACAGACTAATCCCGATGTAAGGAGGTATACCATGGGAGGATATGCGCTTATCACCATCGTCATTCTTGTTCTGTTGTTTCTCTTTTCTGCCATCAAGATCCTGAACGAATATGAACGGGCAGTGGTGTTCCGGCTCGGCCGTGTTCTTCCGAGCCCGAAAGGCCCCGGGCTCATCATTATCATACCGCTGATCGATCGGTATGTACGGATCGGACTGCGCACCATAGTCCAGGATGTCCCGCCTCAGGACGTGATTACCAGGGATAATGTGACAGTCCAGGTCAATGCCGTGGTCTATTTCAGGGTGATCGAACCGCTGAAATCCGTGATCGAAGTGGAGAATTATCTCTATGCCACGAGCCAGCTCTCCCAGACGACCCTGCGGTCAGTATGCGGCCAGGCCGAGCTTGATGAACTGCTCACCAACAGGGAGGAAGTAAGTGCGAGGATACAGGGTATCTTAGACCGTCAGACAGATCCGTGGGGGATCAAGGTCTCGGCCGTAGAACTCAAGCACATCGACCTGCCCGAAGAGATGCAGCGTGCCATGGCCAAACAGGCAGAGGCGGAACGAGAGAGAAGGGCAAAGGTCATCAACGCAGAGGGTGAATACCAGGCATCCGAGCGGCTCTTCGATGCAGCATCGATTCTTGCAAAAGAACCTATTGCGGTCCAGTTGAGATTCCTCCAGACCATACGGGAGATCTCTTCTGAAGGCTCGACCAATACGGTTATTCCATTGCCTGTAGATTTAATAACCCCCTACTTGAAGAAGCACGGTCTGTAGCTCACGGATGAATGGACAGAATCACGAGCCGGCATAATCCTGTCTACAAGTCTTTCGCTGCTGCGAAAAAGGACAAGGACCTCATGCTGCTTGAGGGACGCCGGCTGGTGGAGGATGCCCTCAAGCGATCAATGACGCCGAAGATGGCGGCGGTAACACCGGAGTATGTCGGCACCTATGGTATGCCCTCCTTTTCGTGCACGATCTTCGAGGAGCGGCTTTTTGCAAATCTTGCGGACACCGTAACTCCCCAGGGGATCATTGCCTTTTTCGATATTCCCTGGGCGGATTTCTCAACTGTCCTCCCCTGTGAGAAGATACTCGTTCTCGATTCGCTGCAGGACCCGGGTAATGTGGGAACCATCATACGGACTGCAGAAGCTTTCGGTTTTACTGCTGTTGTGCTCACTCAAGGTACAGCGTCGCCGTTTTCTCCAAAGGCTGTTCGGGCGTCCATGGGATCGTGCCTCGGGATGTGTATTGCACAGGCCGATCCTGCCCGGCTGAAAACCCTGCCCCATACGATTGTGAGCCTTGTCCTCCAGGGCGAATCAGTACTTCACCCTGCGCTCTTTGCGGGCAAGGTAGCCATATGCCTGGGACAGGAAGGGGCAGGGCTGAGCCGGGAGATTCTGGAGATCTCTCATAAGAAGGTATCCATCCCCATGAAAGGGCCCACCGAATCACTCAACGTGGCAGTGGCAGCAGGCATAGTCATGGCCTATGCCAGCGGCGCCATTGTATAGATAACTGCACAGGTTGTTTAGGCTGCAGATGCCCTGAAAGAAATGCCCTTGGGGTGCTTACATCCTTCAGCCTAGAGCCTGTCTTCCTGGTTATCAGCCCCTGCCCAGGAGGTCTATTCTGCCCCGAAGCAGTTCCACATCGGTGTTTGCCCTGGCTATTCCCGAGAATCTCTCTATCACGCTTCCCGGTCTGAGAAACCGCTTCCTTCTCATGCCCTGTTCATCGTAGTCGATCTCGACAACGCCGTGTTTGATGATGGTGATATCCGTTGTCGTGTCAAAGGGAATGACATGTCCTTTTGAAAACCGTACGGTTGTGAGAATATCCTGGTATACATCGAACAGGGGGTGGGCTCTCAAGTCTTCGCTAGCCTTCTTCAGGATTCGCTGCGTGTAGAGGTGCTCAAGGGCTTGCCTCAGGCATGTGTATCGCCTGGAGAGTCTGCGCAGTTCTTCAGATGGGATTCTTGCAAGCTCGGCCTTGCCCGTTGCACGAACCGTTGAGGAACGCACCTGATGGTGAAAAAATCCCAGCTCTCCAAAGACGCAGCCGGGCTCCATGACAGCCTCGGTGATACCGTCACGGATGACCGCACAAGATCCGGAGATGACAATGAAGATGTCCTGGCCCTGCTCGTGCTGTTTCACGATGGATTGACCCTTGTGCAAGGACATCGGCTCGATGATGTCCAGGAGATCCAAAAAGGCTTCACGGTGCAGTCCGGCAAGGAACGGGGTTTGATCCTTTCTGAGATACCGGCAGCACTGCCCATACTCCTGTGCTGCATCGCCATGCAGTCCCATGGACAGGTAGAGCCGTATCAGCAGAGACTGAACTTTTGGAAGAGGACCCAGGACGGTCTTTGCATCCTTTGCAACTGCCAGGGCCTTCAAGGGCATCTGCCTGGACAGATATTGCCTGATGCACGATTCAAAGAGCAGCAGTGATTGTGGTACATCGCCATCTGCAGCTAAGCGGTTTGCCTTCCTGAGAAGATCCTTCGGATTATTGCCTGTAGTTTTAGTGTGGTTCATATGCACCTCCTTTACATAAACAGCATTTCAGTCCGTGCCCAGTGATGTACAGCCGGCTTGTGAAATGACAAAAGGTGCGTATGACCTGTCTGACCTCTCGTATTCTTCAATACACGAATATTACAACATAACCGACCGTGCATGACACATCACGGACTGTTATAAACAATTCTCCTGTATGAACCGCGCGATATGATAACTCGCCTTTCCGTCCCCAAACGGATTAACGCTGTCAAAAGACGCCTGGTGCATCATCTGCATGACCGAAGAAAAGATGATCTCAGGGTCTGTAGCAATAATCATGTTTGCCCCGGCCTCAACCGTCTCAGGCCATTCGGTGGTATCTCGAACGGTTATACACGGGCTTTTCAGCAGGAATGCCTCCTTCTGAACCCCTCCGGAGTCGGTTACGATGCACCGGGAATCCCTGATCATGGCCAGCATGTGAAGGTAGCTGACCGGTTCGACAACGCTGATCCCTTTCACAGGCTTCTTGAGGATATCCGGATACATGTCCCTTGTTCTCGGATGTACCGGGAAAATGACGGGAACCTCTGTTGATATGCGTTCGAGTCCCTCCCAGATGGCCCTGAACCGCTCATGCTCATTGGTGTTTTCCGCGCGATGGATTGTCGTGAGGACAAAGGGCGGTGTGTAAGGATGGGTGACAGGGATCTTCGTAAATTGCAGGAGGGCATCGTACATGACATCCCCTGTCAGGATCCCTGTTATTCCCTCTGCCTTGAGGAGGTCCATGGCATTGTGGGTGGGGCAGAAATGGTACCGGGAGATATGGTCGGTGAGCACGCGATTGATCTCTTCAGGCATATTCCTGTCGAAGCTGCGGACTCCTGCTTCGACATGACCCACCGGGATCCCCATTTTTGCGGCACACAGGGCGCCTGACAAGGTGGAGTTGGTATCTCCATAGACGAGGACCAGCGACGGGTGTTCTTTGACCAGGACAGTCTCAATCCCTTCAAGCATCTTTGCAGTCTGGCCGGCATGGCTGCCCGATCCGATACCGAGGGCATAATCCGGATCATCGATGGCCAGCGTCTCAAAATGCATATCGGACATGCGGTAGTCATAGTGCTGTCCCGTATGGAGGACCTTGTACGGGATAGCCAGTTCCTTGAATGCGTTTGCCACCGGTGCCAGCTTAATAAATTGGGGACGTGCGCCCACGATGTGCAGTACCATATTGGGATATGATTGTATCGTCCAGACAGGCGGAGTTGTCAACAGTAGATTTTTATTGCAGAAGTGTTTTATCCCCTTGGATGGATCATGCGCCGGCAGCGCAGAAGTCTACACAGGCCGGAAGGAATTGATAAAATACTGATACGGATTCAGGTAGCGTTTTCGATGCCGCTACATCTTGACCACGATACACTCTCTCTGGAGCCGTTCAGAGAGTTTCTTCCGGTACCGGTCAGCCGATGATCGTGTGGAGAAGCTGCCCCATCTCACCATGGACCACTTCCCCTCGCTGACCACCTTGCACTGGAGATGGGTTTTTTCCTTGAGATCGCCCGCATATGTCTGTGCCTGCTTGAGGGTCTTGAAGGCAGCGATCTGGATGCTGTAGTTGTTGTCTCCCGGAGGCTCCTCTTTGTCCTGGAGCAGGAGAATATCCCAGTATTTATAATCATAGGCGTTGGCTGAACTCTCCTGGGGCGTCACCTTTGATTGTTTCGGGGCGGTGTTCTCTTGACGTTGCGAGATGATGTTCGTCCACTTGCTGCGGAAGGGGTCGTAGGAGAAGTCGGACCTGCCGCTGACAGCGGAAAACAATATGCTTGCCCCGGCCAAGATGCCGAGAGACAGGAAGAGCAATGCGATATTTTTTGTCAGAGACTGTTTTTTCTGCTTCTTTCTCTTTGCCATAGAACCTTACATGCTCTCAGGCGCGTCTATCCCCATGAGAGTCAAAGCATTTGATAAAACCTGCCTTACCGCATATATAAGTACCAACCTGGCCTTTGTCATCCGGCCGTCATCTGAAATTACCCGATTCTTATTATAGAACCTATGGAAGGCAGTTGCAAGCTCAAGTAAATAAAAAGCTATACGATGTGGTTCAAGGTCGGTTGCACAGGAGACGACTACATCGGGAAACATGGCGATGGTCTTGATGAGTTCCAGGTCCTCTCCTGCAGCAAGAACGTCCATGTCGGCCTGGTCAATATCCACGTCCAGCCCCTGGTCTTTGGCGTTTTTCAGGATGGAGCAGATACGGGCATGCGCATACTGGATGTAGTAGACCGGGTTCTCGTCGCTTTTCTTCTTCGCCAGATCCAGATCGAAGATCAGGTGGGAGTCACACCTGCGCATGAGGAAGAAGTATCGGGCCACATCCTTGCCCACTTCGTCAATGATCTCCTTTAAGGTAACGAATTCGCCTGCCCGTGTCGACATGTATACGGGCTTCCCCTGCCTCACCAGCGAGACGAGCTGGATGAGAAGTGCATGGAAACAGTCAGGTTCCGCCCCGAGGGCCTCTATGGCCGCCTTCATTCTCGGCACATAGCCGTGATGATCGGCCCCCCATATATCGATGATCTGCTTGAACCCCCGTTCAAGCTTGTCTTTGTGGTAGGCAATATCCGGGGCAAAGTATGTCAGCGAGCCGTCCTGTTTCCTGAGCACCCGGTCCTTTTCATCACCGAAATCGCTGGTCTTGAACCACAGGGCGCCATCCTCTTCGTAACTGAAGCCCTTTTCCTTAAAATAGCCCAGCGTATCTTCAACCTTGTGATCCTCGTACAGGGATGATTCGCTGAAGTAGTGATCGAAATGAACGTTAAAGCTCTTAAGGTCTTCTTTTATCTCGTCGAATATAACCGACGATGCAAACTGTCTGCAGATCTGGACAGCAGCTGATTCATCCTCCTCCAGTAGACTCTCACCGTGCGTCTGTGATAATGCACGAGCCAGTTCCGCGATATACTCCCCCTTATACCCGTCGCTCGGGAAGACGGTCTCCTTTCCCAATAGTTCTTTGTAGCGGGAAAAAACAGAGGCCCCGAGGATGTTCATCTGGTTGCCCACATCATTGATATAGTATTCTGCCTGCACGTCGAATCCGGCAGCTGCGAGTATTCTTGCTAAGGTATCTCCCACGGCGGCACCCCTGCCGTGACCGATATGAAGCGGCCCGGTGGGATTGGCGCTGACGAATTCCACCTGGACCTTCTTACCTGCGCCATAGGTGCTGGTGCCGTAGAACTCACGCTGGGAGAAAATATCATTCAGTACCCCCGTCCACATCACGGGCTTCACGTAGAAATTGATAAATCCTGGGCCTGCGATATCAACCTTTTTGATGATATCCCCGTGCGTTTCCATCCGTTCCTTGATAGCCCCTGCGATCTCTCGTGGAGGTCTCTTTGCCTTGGATGCCATGACCATGGCGATGTTCGAAGCAAAGTCTCCGAAATCCTTGTTGGGAGGTATGTTCACGCTGATGATGTCCGGCTCGCAAACAGGGATCACACCATCCTGCATAAGATCTTCCAGCGTTTGTTTCAGCAGAGATTCTATCTTTTCCTTCATGTTTGCTCCTTACTGCCTCTTTGCGGGCGATTCCTTAAATCCGCGGCATGGCACCTGCTCACTCTGCGATGGCGGATTCGTTTCGAATGCACCTTGTTAATAGCAAATCGTGTTTATTTGTCCAGTGATTTCCATGAGGCCGGTCAATTCTATGGAGGTTCCTCAACAAGAGGCCCAGGGATAATGCTGTACTGCACCGGGTATTCGAAAGCTTCCGGTTCCGTTCTATACAGGGATTGTATGTCAGGTTCACTCTCTCGTTGTGTTTCATACTGGGAAATGGAAAAAAAGATTATGTAATCCTGGAATATGTGAACCGTTTGTATATTGACATCATAATTGAGAGCATCTATAAAAAAACTGTTGTTAGCAGATAAGGCGGTTGAGTGCTAAGTCAGGTCATGATGCATACGTTGACAGATAGAGATAAGAGCATTTTAGGTGCGATCATTCAGGAATATGTGGCTACCGGTGAACCGGTGGGATCCAGGATCATTGCACGCAAATATATGATGACCATCTCACCGGCAACTGTGAGAAATGTCATGGCTGATCTCGAGGAGATGGGATACCTGTATCAGCCACATGTATCCGCCGGCAGGATGCCGACTCCCGAGGGATTCCGGTACTACCTGAGCGATATCATGGAGCACAAATCGCTGCCCAGGGTTGAGAAGACCATGATTTCCCGGCATATGGCGAAAGCCATAGGCGGTGTCAAGGACACGCTTCGGGAGGCATCGTCGCTCCTCTCCCAGATATCGCGGAATGCCTCCATCATCATCCTGCCGAAACTTGACACCTTCTTTTTCAAACGGATCGATTTCGTCAGACTCGATGAGAACAGAATCTTGGTTGTACTGGTGAGCAAGGCCGGGATGGTATACAACCACATTGTCTACGGCGAGGACATCGTGCAGGATCGTCTCAACGAGTATGCAAATTATCTCAATGGCACGTATGCAGATCTTACCATCCATGGGATGCGGGATATGCTTATTCAGGAGATGTCGAGCGATAAGGCAAAATTCGATTCCCTTGTGAAAGAGGCCATCAATCTCGGTATGACTGCGCTCGATGGCGTTGAGGACAGACCCGATATCTTTATTCAGGGAAAGGAAAGCGTGTTCAATTCCCCGGATCTGGCCAATCTGGAGCGGCTTCGGGATATTGTGAATGCCTTTGAAGACAAGGGACGGATCATACGCATTCTCAACAGGGTACTGGAAGACCCTGGCGTAAAGGTGCTGCTGGGAGAAGAGATGGAGCACATAGGAATGGATGATTTCAGCATGGTTGCCAGCGGATATTGCCGGGGGAACGTTCCTGTGGGCTCGTTAGGGGTGATCGGACCGATTCGGATGGATTATTCCAGGGTGATACCGCTGGTAGGATATATGGCAAAAGTTTTAAGCGATATGTTGGAGGACTTATAGGATGGAAGAGGAAAAACGCAACGAATTTCCACTCAATGATGAGATGACGGACGAGGCAGCAGGACGGGTGAAGGTTGAGGTTGAATCAGGAGAAGCGGCAAGAGAACCTGAAGATATGATTCAGGATTTAACGGCGCAGCTTGAGGAATTCAAGGATAAATTCCTCCGGGCCCATGCCGAGATGGACAACATGAAGAAACGCATGCAGCGGGAGAAACAGGATATCGTAAAATTTGCAACCGAAAGGCTCCTGAGGGATTTCCTGCTGGTCTACGATGCCGTGGAAAAGTCGATATCAATGGCGCTGGAGCTGCATCCCGATGATGAGAATTTTATTCAGGGCCTGCGGATGACGGAGAAATTGATGCTTGAGACCTTGAAAAAGAATCATGTTGAACCTATAGAAACTGAGAACATGCCGTTTGATCCGAATTATCATGAGGCGATGATGCAGGTCATGCGCCCTGATGTGGTTCAGGGCATGGTAGTGGATGAGATAGAAAAGGGATTCATGTTACACGACAGGGTCCTGAGACCAGCTAAAGTGTCTGTTTCAGGTTGATACGAGAAAGAACAAGGAGGAAAAATCACATGGGAAAGATTTTAGGAATTGATCTTGGAACAACCAATTCCTGTATGGCCATCATGGAAGCCGGTGAGCCGAAGGTGATTGCCAATGTCGAAGGGGCACGGACAACACCGTCTGTTGTGGCCTTTACCAGCAGCGGTGAGCGGCTGGTGGGACAGGTGGCCAGACGACAGGCCATTACAAATTCAGAGAATACACTCTACGCGATAAAGCGACTCATCGGGAGAAAATTCGAGGATCCCGAGGTGCAGAAAGACACCAACATCATGCCGTTCAAGATCGTAAAGGCAGACAACGGCGATGCGGCAATCGATGTCGACAGCCGCAAGTATGCATCTCCTGAAATTTCTGCAATGGTTTTGCAGAAACTGAAGATGGATGCGGAAGCCTACCTCGGGGAAAAGATAGACGAGGCGGTCATTACGGTCCCAGCGTACTTCAACGACTCCCAGAGACAGGCGACGAAGGATGCGGGAAGGATCGCCGGGTTCGATGTGAAGAGGATCATCAACGAGCCCACTGCCGCTGCACTGGCATACGGTCTTGACAGCAAGAAGGAAGAGAAGGTCGCAGTATTCGACCTCGGTGGAGGTACCTTCGATATCTCCATCCTCGAGATCGGTGACGGTGTGTTCGAGGTCAAGTCCACAAATGGTGACACCCACCTCGGCGGAGAGGATTTTGACAACAGGATCATCGACTACCTGGTAAATGAGTTCAAGAAGGAAACCGGCGTCGATCTGAGCAAGGACCGCATGGCTCTGCAGCGCCTGAAAGAAGGAGCCGAGAGGGCAAAGCATGAACTCTCCACCATGATGGAGACAGAGATCAACCTGCCCTTCATCACGGCAGACCAGTCAGGTCCGAAGCATCTCAATATGAAGATGACCAGGGCAAAGCTTGAATCACTGGTGGAAGATATCATTGCAAAACTCGAGGGACCGTGCAAAAAGGCCCTTTCCGATGCAGGATTGTCTTCTGCGGACATCGATGAGGTAATTCTTGTCGGCGGTCAGACCAGGATGCCCAAGGTTCAGCAGAAGGTAAAAGAAATCTTTAAAAAGGAACCCCATAAAGGCGTAAACCCGGATGAGGTGGTGGCTGTCGGTGCTGCAATCCAGGGCGGTGTGCTCGGCGGCGAAGTCAAAGATGTTCTCCTGCTCGATGTGACCCCGCTCTCCCTCGGAATCGAGACCTTGGGCGGCGTCTTTACCAAGATCATAGAGCGCAACACCACGATCCCCACCAAGAAGCAGCAGATTTTCTCCACAGCAGAGGACAACCAGAGTGCGGTTACCATTCGTGTCTTCCAGGGTGAGCGACCCATGGCAGGCGATAATAAGCTGCTCGGACAGTTCGACCTCGTCGGTATACCTTCTGCGCCCAGGGGAATCCCTCAGATAGAGGTGAGCTTTGATATCGATGCCAACGGGATCCTCCATGTTTCCGCCAAGGACAAGGCCACCGGCAAGGAGCAGTCCATACGGATTACGAGCTCTTCAGGTCTGAATGAGGATGACATCAACAGGATGATCCGTGAGGCGGAAGAGCACGAGAGCGAGGACAAGAGGCGTCAGTCACTTGTGGAGGCAAAGAACAATGCCGACAGCCTCGCGTACACCACTGAAAAGACGTTGAAAGAGCATGGCGACAAGGTTGATGCGCAAACCCGCGCGAGCATTGAAAATGCCCTCTCCGATCTGAAAGACGTGATGCACGGGGAAGATGTGGAACAGATCAACAAGAAGATCGAGGCGCTTACAACCGCATCGCACAAGCTGGCAGAGGTGATTTATGCCTCCGCAGCCCAGGAGGCCGGCGGGCCTGGAGCTTCTCATGCAGGACCCGGGTCAACAGGGGGCGCCGGGGCATCTGCAGGACAGCAGGATGATGTCGTGGACGCAGAGTTCGAAGAGGTAAAGGGCGATAAAGGCTAAGGAAACCGGGGCAGGATTCTTTCGTTTTTCCAGGCAGATAAGAATCTTGCCCTTTTCATTTATCTTCACCTGTGAAATAATAGGGTAATGCCGATTTACGAATATAAATGCAGTGCATGCGGATCGATACAAAGCGTGCTCGTCCAGGGATTTAAGGATCCTGACGGCCTTACGTGCAACGGGTGCGGGTCCTCGGAAATGAAGCGTATCATCTCCAGGGTGAACTACCATGTCTCAGGTTCAGACCGGCTTTCCACCTATAACCCCGCATCCAGACATTCGGACAGCTTTTACAAGGATACCAGGAATATCGGCCTGCAGGCAGAGCATATGCTGAATAAGGCCGGGGTCAAACCCACCGATGAATTCAAGTCGAAACTGGAGAAACTCAGGACCGATCCGGGCAGTGTCATCAAAGACAGCGGCGACTGATAAACAGGGAACCACAGGCAGATCTGAATATAAAGTCAGGGTGATCCTTACCCTAAACCTTATACCCTATACCTTGCACCCTTTGAAATTTAGAACCGGTTGAAGAATTTTTTCTTGTTCTTCGAAGAAGTCTTCACCTCTTCTTTGGAGATCTCCGCATATTTTCGCAGGAGTTCAGACTGTTCCTTGGAGAGTTTTTTGGGGATTTCCACGGTGATCCCCACGTTGAGGGATCCGTGACCATTTGATCTCAGATGCTTTATCCCTTTCCCCTTGATGGTGTAGATTTCGCCTGGCTGGGTTCCCGGTTTTATCTCCAGATCCACCTCCCCATTCAGAGAGGGTACTGAGATGGTCGTACCCAGTGTTGCCTGCACAAAAGAAACAGGCATCTCGATATACAGATCATCGCCCTGTCTGACGAATATGTCATGGGGTTTGATCTCGATGAAGACATACAGGTCACCCGGAGGACCGCCGAGGTCGCCGGCTTCACCCTCTCCGGTGAGACGCATGGTTGCCCCGGTATCGACTCCGGAGGGGATCTTTACCTTGAGCTGTTTCTTGCGGGTGACTGTTCCGGACCCCCTGCACTCCTTGCATGGTTTTGCAATAACCTGGCCGGTTCCCCTGCAATGTGAACAGGTGGTGCTTATGGTGAAGAATCCCTGTGTCCGGTAAACCTGGCCCTTTCCGCCGCACATAGAGCAGGTCTCGGGAGAG
>DAISYU010000076.1:0-15522 GCA_036825155.1 Thermodesulfobacteriota bacterium
GATGTACAGCAATGTATACTCGAAAGCGGGGTCAGGGAAGGCCTTGTTCTGGTAAATGCCATGCACATTACGGCAAGCGTGTTCATCAATGATGATGAGAGCGGCCTTCATCATGATTACAAGGTCTGGCTGGAAAAGCTCGCCCCGCACGAGCCCGTCTCTCAGTATCACCACAATGTCGGCGAGGACAATGCCGACGGTCACATGAAGCGGCAGATCATGGGCAGGGAGGTGGTGGTTGCCGTCACTGACGGAAGGCTCGACTTCGGCCCATGGGAACAGATCTTCTACGGCGAGTTCGACGGAAGACGGAGAAAGAGAGTACTCGTCAAGATCATCGGGGAATAGGACAGGGTTGCCTGAACAGGAAGGATAAGCCTCCATTGATATGCTGTGGGGATGGTTTTTAAGGTTAGCTGATTCGATACTGCCTTTCTGAATAACCAAGGCGTCTCCTGTCATCACAAAATCTTTCCCCAAGGATCATTGCTTTAACACATTCTGTCCATTTTTTACGGGCAGGTTCACTTGAAACTATGTCTCCTGAAAACTAATTTAGTACGGTCAAGATGATAACTGCAGCACAAAGGAGGCATAAATGAAGATCACACAAGTAACAGGCAGACTTTTCGCGGTATTGATCTTACTGGTCGCTTTTGCAGGCATAGCCTACTCCGGTGAACCCACCGATGTATGGGTAGGTCAGGTCAACATAAATGACGCAAGCGCAGAAGAGCTGCAGGAAATCCCGGGGCTCAATAAGGACCTTTCAAGAAATATCGTGGATTTCAGAGAAGCGAACGGGCCGTTTTCCAGTACCAACGACTTGAAGCTGGTCAATGGCATAGATGAAGAGAAGCTCACGGAAATAAAGCAGTATGTCAGGCTGGATGGTGATTCGACTCTTGAACACGTCTATCCGTAACAAAAAAAGCATATCGACAGCATTCCTGTAGTGCTGCCGATATATATGATTCGATTCCGCTGGTTTTTTACGGGGAAGTTCATATGGATACACAGGGGAACTGAAAGAAACAATGTGTGGTTAGGATGCCTTTATTAGGTGTTATGGAATGATGGTTTCAAACGCGATAGCCCCGTCCCGCAGGCATACCGGCGGCCATACCGTGAGATCGATGAGGGTCGAGGGTTTTCCTCCGGGTGTTTTCCCGCCGTCCAGGATGCCGTCGATGGCAAGATCCTGCGAGGTAATATCCCTGGGCGTCTGCGCGGCAGGCCTTCCTGAAATATTGGCGGAGGTGGAAGTAATTGGGCCGACTTCTCTGATCAGGGCACATGCCATGTCATTGGGCGAGATGCGGACGGCGATCCTGCCCTGGGGGGCCAGGAAGGGGTCAATGCTTTCCCGTGCCTTCAGAACTGCGCTGAGCGGTCCGGGCCAGAAACGATTCAGAAGTTCGGTCGCCCGCTCATCCATTTCTGCTATTTCAGAGACTGTCTTTATGTCAGATGCCAGGATGATCATGCCTTTCGCCGCATCACGGCCTTTCAATCGGATGATCCTCAGCACTGCATCAAGATCCGAAATACGTGCACCGAGGCCGTAGAAGGTCTCGGTGGGGTACGCGATGATGCATCCCTGCCTGTTTCTCAGGAGGGATGCTATCTCGGCTACATCTTTTGTGACGAGCATCTCTACAGTTTCTTTATGCTCTCGTCCGCATCCAGAACGGTCTGTTTCATGTCCTGGCGATACTGTTCAAGTTTTGACTGAAGGGTATCGTTCGCAAGGGAGAGAATCTCTACGGCGAGCAGGGCTGCATTCTTTGCACCTGCCTTGCCCACCCCCATGGTTGCCACCGGCACCCCGGGAGGCATCTGTACCATGGAGAATAAGGCGTCGATCCCCTGCAGGGATGCATCGATGGGAATACCGATGACCGGCAGCGTGGTATGGGCCGATATCACCCCTGCCAGGTGTGCAGCCATCCCCGCACCTGCGATAATGATCGAAAACCCGTTCTTCTTTGCATCCTTGCTGAATGCAGCGACCTCTTCAGGTGTCCTGTGAGCGGAAAGGATACGCATCTCGTATGCTATGCCGAACTGCTTGAGTATGCTCGAGCATTCTTCCATGATCACCAGGTCCGATTTGCTTCCCATGATTATGGCTACTTTCATGACAGCCTCTTCAAGGCCTTGTGGCCGATATCTTTTCGATAATACATCTTTTCAAACGAGATGAGCTCCGTTGCCCTGTATGCCGTCTCTATGGTGGATCTGAGATCCGCCCCGACAGCAGTGACGCCTAAAACCCTGCCGCCCGAGGTGACGATATCAGTGCCATGAATCCGCGTTCCGGCATGGAAGACCTTGATCCCGTCCAGCGCCTCTGCCTTATCGATTCCGGTTATGATCTTGCCCTTTTCATAGGAGCCTGGGTATCCGCCTGAAGCGAGAACCACACAGACACTCGGGCCGGTTTCCCACTCGAGCTGTATATTTTTGATGCTGCCGCCGTTTGCAACTTCTGCAAGCAGCGGAACGATATCGCTCTTCAATCTCATGAGCAGCGGCTGTGTCTCGGGATCACCCATGCGCACGTTGAATTCCAGCACCTTGGGGCCATCCTCTGTTATCATGAGTCCGGCATAGATCACTCCACGGTAGGTGATCCCCTGTTTCTTCAACCCGTGTACGAGGGGGTAGAGGATGGTGTCGAGCACGTGGGCATAAGTTTTCTCATCGAGGACCGGCGCCGGTGAGTACGCTCCCATGCCGCCGGTGTTGGGCCCTTCATCGTTGTCAAAGGCTGGTTTGTGGTCCTGGGAAGATGCCAGCGGGACGATGTGCTCACCGTCACAGATCGCGATGAACGATGCCTCTTCGCCCACGAGCTTCTCTTCGAGAACAATGGAGGCCCCTGCTGCACCAAATTCCCGCTTCACCATGATGTCATCGACAGCCTGGATCGCTTCATCCTTGGACGATGTGACGATCACTCCCTTGCCTGCCGCGAGACCGTCTGCCTTGACCACGATGGGGAAATCGGCTTTCGCGATGAATGCCCTTGCAGCAGCGGCATCCGAGAAGGACTCGAACTGTGCCGTGGGTATGGAGCAGTCACGCATCGCTGTTTTTGCAAAGATCTTGGAACCTTCCAGCGCAGCGGCGTTTCTGTCGGGACCGAAGACGGCGAGGTTTTCAGCAGCAAATGCATCCACGATACCCTGGACTAACGGGGCCTCAGGGCCCACGACACTGAGATCGATGCTGTTGTCTTTGACGAATCTGAGTAGCGTTGGGATGTCATCGCCGGCGATGTCGATGCAGATGGCATCACGGGCTATACCGCCGTTTCCCGGAGCACAGAACACCTCGTCAACAAGTGGGCTCTGTGCGATCTTCCAGCACAGGGTGTGCTCTCTTCCCCCTGAACCGATAACAAGCACCTTCATCACGCTACCTCTAGTGCCTGAAGTGGCGCATGCCCGTGAAGATCATGGCCATGTTGTGTTCATTGGCTGCATCGATGACCTCCTGGTCACGTACCGACCCGCCTGGCTGAACAGCTGCGGTGGCCCCGGCCTTTGCCGCCTCGTCAATCCCGTCCCTGAACGGGAAGAAGGCATCGGATGCGATCACCGACCCCTTCAGAGACAGGCCTGCATTGCCGGCCTTCATGATGGCGATCTTGGAGGAATCCACCCTGCTCATCTGGCCTGCCCCGACGCCCAGGATCTGATCCTTGTTGGCATAGACAATGGCATTGGACTTGACATATTTCACGATCTTCCAGGCAAATTTAAGTGCCTCCATCTCATCGGCGGTCGGCTTGCGGTTTGTTACCACCTTGGCCGATTCAAGAACAACATCGCCGAGATCCCGGTCCTGGAGCAGGAGTCCGCCGGTCACCCGACGGGTAGAGGCGAGCTGTTTTTTGGCTGTGCTCCCCTGCATGATCTCTGGGACCTTGAGCAGGCGGATATTCTTTTTCTGTGTGAGGATCTCCAGTGCCTCGGGGGTGTAATCAGGGGCAATGACCACCTCGGTAAAGACATCGCCAATGGCCTGGGCAGTCGCTGCATCCAGCGGTCTGTTCAGGCCGACAATGCCGCCGAATGCCGAGGTTGAATCAACTGCAAATGCCCTCTTGTATGCATCCGCCAGCGCGGTTTCCGACTGCGCTGCACCGCACGGATTCGAATGCTTGAGAATTACACATGCGGGCTTTTCAAATTCCATGATGAGATCTAACGCTGCATCGGAGTCCATGATATTGTTGTAGGACAGTTCCTTGCCCCAGAGCTGCTCTGCAGTCGATATGGACGGCTGATCAATGGACAGGTCGCTGTAGAATGCCGCCTTCTGGTGAGGGTTTTCTCCATAGCGCATGATCTGCCTGCGTTTGTACTGGACCGTGTAGGTCAGGGGGAATTCGCTTTCTTCAACCTCGATGCCCTGCAGGTAGTTGGATATCGCTGCATCATACCTGGCGGTCAACGAAAAGGCGTTGCGGGCAAGCTCGAAGTTGGTCTTGGCGCTCACAGATCCGTCCGAGGCCTTCATCTCTTCGATAATCCGGCTGTAATCCGCCGGGTCCGTGACCACGGAGACATACGGATAGTTCTTGGAAGCGGCACGGACCATGGCCGGTCCGCCGATATCGATATTTTCGATGGCGTCCTCTAAGGATGCCCCTTTTGCAACGGTATCCTCGAAACGGTAAAGGTTCACAACCAGCATATCAATAGGCTTGATGCCTTCTGCCTTCATGGCCTCCACATGGGATGCATTGTCCCTGATGGCAAGGAAACCGCCGTGAACCTTGGGATGCAGCGTCTTGAGCCTGCCGTCCATCATCTCGGGGAAGCCGGTATAGTCCGATATATCTACGACCTTGATGCCGTTCTCTTTCAGTACCCGTGCAGTTCCGCCGGTGGATATGATCTCTACGCCGAAGGCAGCCAGTTCTTTGATGAATTCAACCAGTCCACCCTTGTCAGTAACACTTACCAATGCCCTTTCAATCTTTGGCATATCCTCTCCTTTCCTGAATTGTGAGATATGATGTACAATGGTGAGAAAGGCTAGTTGTTGCTTGCCCCTTTAAATCCCACTCTCTGAATGTAATACCATGTTAAAAGCGGTACAATCCTCTCAAAGAGGCCGATGTCGAGGTAACCGATGTTTTCCACATGGTGCTTTACCTCAGCCTCTGAAATGTCACCGGATATCATCCCGTCACGAAGGCAGGTGATCCTCTGATGGAGACTGTCTTTTGTGCGGGGATCTTTCACATATACAGACACGTATCGATTCATCTCCGCGAACATGCTTTCCATGTCCATGAGCCCGGGGGTGCTGCTGTGTTCCGATTCCAGCTCGTCTATCAAGGAGATGAGGAAGGATTTTGCATCCTCCAGACCGAGGCGATACGTATCTTCAATCACGATTTCCTTACCATCTTCGATAAAGGTGGTGCTGAACTCAATGGCCTGGAATTCTTTCACATACGAATTGTCCTCTCCCAGGAGCCTTATCAGCAGAAGATCCGCCTTGTCTTTCCATTCAAGGGTCGGCTCGTATTCCGTGTTCTCCATGAGGAGTTCGTTGACCTCATCGAGCAGATCTTTCAGGAGGGGCATGTAGTTGTCAATTCTACTTTGTATGTTCATGGAGCGATATAATATACAGCAAACTGGCAGATGGTCAAGTCTGTTCATGCAGGGATTGTTATGGTATGAACTTTCACATGGACAATCAACTTCTCGAACATATTCTGGCCGATGAAACCGCGCTCAAAAGGCATATTCAGGAGACACTCACAGGCAGAGACCGAAGGATTATTTCAAAGCAGGATCTGCGCGAATCGGCGGTGCTCATACCTGTTTGCTGGAACCAGGGAGAGCCGCGAATTATTGTGACCATGAGATCCATGAACGTCGAGCACCACAAGGGAGAGATATCCTTTCCCGGGGGAGGGGCGGAATCTCATGACGAAGGGGTTGTGGATACCGCACTGAGAGAGACGTATGAGGAGATAGGCCTTGCTCCGGAACATGTCGAGGTTCTGGGGCTGCTGGACGACCATATTTCAATAATGGGGTACCATATCACCCCCGTGGTGGGGACAGTACCCTGCCCGTATGAATTCGTCATAAACACCGAGGCCGAGACCCTGCTTTATGTGCCGCTTCGGCAGGCGCTCAAGGATACGGAGTGGATGGCGGAAAAGACCACTTTCATGGGGCGTGAGATACACATATACTACCTGGAGATAGAAGGCGGTGTAGTCTGGGGAGCAACCGGGAGGATGCTCAAACATTTCGTCGATCTCATTGCAGGGAGAACCATCCCGTATTCAAAGGTGTCTTCCTATGC
Organism: Thermodesulfobacteriota bacterium; assembly: GCA_036825155.1. GTDB lineage: Bacteria > Desulfobacterota > Desulfomonilia > UBA1062 > UBA1062 > DSAD01. The sequence goes on from DAISYU010000076.1 coordinate 6,346, forward strand.
ACGGTCCTGGGTCGAGGATGTCATTGCAAAACAGGGAGTATACAGGATAGACCTGGAGCCGGAGTAATCTCCCCGAGGTGTTCTTTTTCACCGTCAGCTTGTCCCTGTCTCTTATCTGATGCGATTTAAAATACAGTTTTTCTCAAGTGATTCCGGATTTTCCCGATACGTATATCTATGGAGAGGGGCTGGGATATTCGAAATTCCAGACACCTTGAAGGGCAAACCACACATCAGGGAGTACTGATAAATAAAAGAGCCGTTAAAGACTGGATGATCGGTATTCCCGGCATCTCCTTGTTTTAGTCTGCAGGTAGCTTTTTCCCGGTAAGAAGTTCATAGGCCGCAACGTATTTTTCGGAGGTCTTCTTGATAATCTCTTCAGGCAGGTTTGGCCCTGGTGCTGTCTTGTTCCAATCAAGGGTTTCCAGATAGTCCCTGACAAACTGCTTGTCAAAGCTCGGCTGAGGCCCGCCTGGTTCGTACCCCTGCCTGGGCCAGAATCGGGAGGAATCAGGGGTAAGGGCCTCGTCGATGATGATGAGTTCATCGTCGATGATCCCGAATTCGAATTTTGTGTCCGCAATGATGATCCCCTTTTCCAGGGCAAGCTCAGAAGCCATGGTATAGATGGCGAGGGAAACACTTCGGACCTTATCGATGAGGTCTTTCCCAACAAGGTCTGCAGCCTTTCTCAGGTCGATATTTTCATCATGCTCTCCGAGTTCGGCCTTGGTGGAAGGTGTGAATATGGGTTCAGGCAGTTTCTGGGACTGAACCAGGCCTTCGGGCAGTTCAATGCCTGATATGGTCCCGTACTGCTGGTACTCCTTCCATCCGGAGCCCGAAATATAGCCCCTGACGATACATTCTACGGGCAGAGGACGCGCCTTTTTCACGAGGATCGATCTTCCCTTGAGCCGATCATCACCCGTAAACGGGGCCGGATACTCGTTCACGTCCGAGGTTACGATGTGGTTCTTGATGAGAGGAGTTGCCTTTTCGAACCAGAACAGCGAGAGCTGGTTCAACACATGTCCTTTTAATGGAATTGGGTCGGGAAGGACCACGTCAAATGCAGAGATCCTGTCGGTTGTCACGATCAGCAGATGCTCATCATCCACTGCAAAGATCTCACGCACCTTACCGCTGTTCAGTTTTTTCCCCGAAGGAATTGTATAATCGACAAGGATTTGCATATATTCTCCTCTCTGTGGGATAAGCAGGCAGGATGCCAAAAAAGTATTGAAAAAGTCAATAGCCTATTATACATTGACGGCCTTTACTATACGATAAAACACACGCTCTGTCCGAATACGTATGAGCGGATATAAACTATGAGGCAAGAATGTCAGATGTTAACATGCCTGAGGTAAAAGGGAATCTGGTCTACAAATGCATTGGGTGCGGGCAGAGCTATGATATTTATGATTTTGTCTATACCTGTCCCGAGTGCAATTCACTCCTGAAGATCGAAAACACCCGGTTCGATGAGCTCAAAAAGACATCCCCTGATTCATGGAAAAAGATCTTCGACTCAAGAAGAAACACCACGCTCCCAGAACTCTCGGGGGTCTTCCGGTTTCACGAACTGATCCTTCCCATCATCCCCCTGGAGGATATTATCTATCTGGGAGAAGGTCAGACCCCGATCGTCAAGGCCAATCCGGAGCTGAGTTCCCTGGTGGGCGCAGCATTTTATATCAAGAACGACGGGCTGAATCCTTCTGCGAGTTTCAAGGACCGGGGCATGGCATCGGCCATCAGTTTCTTAAACCATGCCATCAGGGTCAAGAACCTGGATAATGTGCTGGGGATCTGCGCCTCAACCGGGGATACCTCTGCTGCAGCAGCGCTGTACCTGAGTTACCTGCCAAAAACAAAGGTGCAGGCCGTGGTTCTCCTTCCGCAGGGCAAGGTTACCTCCCAGCAGCTTTCCCAGCCTCTTGGATCAGGCGCACAGGTGATCGAGATGCCCGGTGTCTTTGACGACTGCATGCGTGTCGTCGAAGAGCTGGCCGGCAACTACCATGTGTTTCTCCTCAATTCCAAAAATCCGGTGCGTATCCTGGGTCAGAAATCCTATGCCTACGAGATCGCCCAGCAGCTCAACTGGGATACCGATGACCTTGTGGTCGTGGTCCCTATCGGCAACGCCGGCAATATCACGGCCATCATGGAGGGGTTCGTCGATCTCTACACCCTGGGAATCATACAGGAACTCCCCGCCATCCTCGGGGTACAGAGCCACCATGCGGACCCGGTTTCCCGGTGGCGCGCCACCGGAGAATATGTACCGTTGAAGGTAAGTCCGTCGGTTGCCCAGGCTGCAATGATCGGTGACCCGGTATCGTTCCCCAAGGTAAAGAAGCTGGTAGAAGAATATTTTGATGACAGGTTTTATGTCGTCTCAGTAAGTGAAGCAGAGATCATGGAAGGGATGCTTACGGCAAACCGGCATGGGCATGTTGTGTGTACCCAGGGCGGGGAGTCCGTTGCCGGGCTGAAAAAGGCCCTTGCTGAACAGCTCATCTCCGCCGACCGCAGGTTTGTGTTGGATTCCACATCTCATCAGCTAAAATTCGCTTCCTTCCAGCAGATGTACTTTGATGATGCCTTCGATCCTGATTACGGTATTCAGACAAGGGGTGAGTTGAAGAACAAACCCACATTTCTGGAGGCAAGCGCACCGAAGATCGCTCAATTCCTGGGATTGAAGAAAAGGGATTAGCGCTATGCGTGCATGGGAGCCCTGGAAGAAGCTAAAAACCTACCTGATCACCGGCACCTTTGTCATGGTGCCGCTGTTCATCTCACTGTATGTGGTTGTTGCCATTGTCAAATTCGTGGCACGACATGCAGGTTTCGGCCACGGCATCATCTCTGATATCCTGGGCGTCCTTATTGCTCTTATGCTCGTCTTTATTGCCGGTTTTATCACCCAGCATGCCATCGGCACCAGGGTGGTTGACTGGTTTGCCGCTATTATGAGAAAGATACCCATCGCGGGGGCACTCTATACGGCTACAAAGCAGATCATGGAAGCCCTGATGCTGAAAAAGTCACTGGCCTTTCACAAGGCGGTGATCGTCGAGTATCCGAGGAAAGGTATATATTCGGTTGCTTTTATAACCAAAGACAGCCATAAGAGCACGTATGTCCGGCAGCCCGAGCCCATGGTCCATGTGTTCTTGCCCACCACACCAAACCCCACGTCCGGGTATTTTCTTATTGTGCCTGAAAGCAGTATCATACCTCTGGACATACCGGTTGAGGAGGCGTTCAAGCTCATCATCTCCGGAGGTATTGTTTCATATGATGCGAAAAAAGAAACCAGGAGGAATGATTAATGAGCGACAGAAATTTTTTGTTTTCATCTGAGTCTGTGACTGAGGGACATCCTGATAAGGTAGCGGATCATATTTCAGATGCTATTCTCGATGATATCATTGCCAATGATACGAGTGCCCATGTCGCGTGCGAAACCATGGTTACCACTGGTCTTGTTATTGTTTCCGGAGAGATAACCACAAACCATCACATAGACGTTCAGCGGGTGGTACGCCAGACGATCAAAGAGATCGGCTACACCGAGGCCATTATGGGTTTCAGCTGGAACACCTGTGGCGTGATGGTAACCCTCGACAGGCAGTCTCCGGACATCAACCAGGGCGTGCAGGAAGGGGAAGGACTCTTTACCGAACAGGGCGCCGGAGATCAGGGGATGATGTTCGGATATGCCTGCGATGAGACGGATGTGCTTATGCCGGCCCCCATTTACTATGCCCACTTGCTGACCCAGGCTCTGACCGATGTACGCAAATCCGGCGTGCTCGAATTCCTGAGACCGGACGGCAAATCTCAGGTGACGGTGCAGTATGAGGATGGAAAACCAGTGAGGATTGACAACGTTGTTATAGCAGCCCAGCATGATGAGGATATCGATTACAATTCCATCAAGGAAGGCATCATGGAGGAAGTTGTCAAGAAGCAGATCCCTGCGGAATTGCTGGATGACAAGACGAAATACTATATCAACGCTACCGGGCGTTTTGTCCTCGGCGGCCCTCATGCAGACTGCGGACTCACCGGCAGAAAGATCATCGTTGATACCTACGGCGGATTTGCAAGCCACGGCGGCGGTGCATTCTCGGGGAAGGACCCGTCCAAGGTCGACAGGTCTGCGGCGTACATATCCCGCTATGTTGCAAAGAATATCGTTGCGGCAGGTCTGGCAAAGAAGTGTACCGTACAGCTCGCCTACGCCATCGGTGTCGCCGAGCCCGTCTCTGTTATGATTGACACACAGGGAACCGGCGTAATCCCGGATGAGAAGCTGGGCGTGATCGTACAGGAAGTATTCCCGCTCAAGCCCAAGGGAATCATAGAGAAGCTCGATCTCCTGCGTCCGATCTTCAAGAAAACTGCCGGTTACGGTCATTTTGGAAGAGAACTGCCGGAGTTTCTCTGGGAAAAGACCGATATGATTGACATATTAAAGGAAAAGGCGGGGGTATAATGGCTGATAGCGTAACAAAGCTGGATCAGATTCAATTGCCGGATCTTTCAGGGATGGACCATAAGGTTGCTGATATCTCTCAGGCCGACTTCGGCCGTAAGGAAATTGCCATATCGGAACATGAGATGCCGGGCCTCATGGCCCTGAGAGAAAAATATGCCGCAAGCCAGCCTTTGAAGGGGGCTCGGATTACCGGGTCCCTGCATATGACTATTCAGACAGCAGTACTTATAGAAACCCTGAAGGCATTGGGGGCCGATGTCCGCTGGGCATCGTGCAATATCTTTTCGACACAGGACCATGCAGCAGCGGCCATTGCCGACGGCGGAACACCGGTGTATGCCTGGAAAGGCGAGTCCCTTGAGGAATACTGGATGTGTACGCTCGCAGCATTGAGCTTCCCCGGAGACAAGGGGCCGAACCTCATTGTAGATGACGGCGGCGATGCAACGCTCATGGTACACCGGGGGTATCGGGCAGAGGAGAATCCTGCCCTGCTGGACGAGCCCGCCGGTAATAAGGAACTCTCGATCATCAATGCGGTCCTCAAAAGAAAGTACGGGGAAGATCCCACCTTCTGGCACCGCATGATCAAGGATATAAAAGGGGTGTCAGAGGAGACCACCACCGGTGTTCACCGACTCTACCAGATGATGGAGAATAAGACACTGCTCTTCCCGGCCATCAACGTGAATGACTCGGTCACCAAGAGCAAATTCGACAACCTCTACGGGTGCAGGGAATCGCTGGCAGACGGAATCAAGCGGGCAACCGATGTCATGGTGGCCGGCAAAGTCGTGTGCGTGTGCGGTTACGGCGACGTGGGGAAGGGCTGTGCCCAGTCCATGCGAGGTTTCGGGGCAAGGGTGCTCGTTACCGAGATCGATCCCATCTGCGCCCTGCAGGCATCCATGGAGGGATTTGAGGTTGCTACGGTGGAAGATGCCCTGGCTGAGGCGAATATCTTCGTTACCGCCACAGGAAACTGCAGGGTTATCCGCATCGACCACATGGAAAAGATGCTCGACCAGTCAATCGTGTGCAACATCGGCCATTTCGACAACGAGATAGAGATGGACAAGCTCGAAGCATACCCGGGGATTGAAAGGATGAACATCAAACCCCAGGTGGACAAGTACACGTTCCCTGACGGTCATTCGATCTATATGCTCGCAGAAGGAAGGCTCGTAAATCTCGGCTGTGCCACCGGGCACCCTTCCTTTGTCATGTCTAACTCATTCACCAACCAGGTACTCGCACAGATGGACCTGTGGGCCAACCCGAGAGAAATCAGCGTCACAACGCTTCCCAAGGAGCTCGATGAGGAGGTCGCCAGACTGCACATCCAGAAACTGGGGGTGAAAATGACCCGGCTGACGCAGGAACAGGCAGACTACATCGGGGTGAAGGTGGAAGGACCGTACAAGGCGGATCACTACCGGTACTGATAAATGAATAAGAAGGTATAGGGTATAAGGTTTAAGGTACAGGGTGTAGGATAAGGAAGTTTTTTTCCTTATCCTTATACCTTACACCTCAGACCTTGTACCCTTCTTACAGGTGTCCGTCGAGCCATTCGTGGAGATCTGTAAGAACCTGTGCCCTGTCTTTGGGGAGTTCGTTGTACACCTCGTGCTTGAGTCCCTCGTATCGTTTTATAGCCTTGTCCGAAGCGCCGATGAGATCGTACAACCGCTCCTGTCCGGAAAACGAGGTGTCGATCGAGCCATACTGAATCAGGACAGGGATCTTGATGTTGCCGGCATTGCCGGCACCGATTGCGGTATAGGTGTTCATCTGTTCCGCGAGTCTCGGGGTAATGACGTTGTACACGAGCGGATCATTTATATATGCCTGTACCTCATCAGGGTCTCTGGAAATGAACTCGGGCGGCAGGGGCGATTTCACCTGGATGCCGGGGAGAATCCTGGACAGGATCTTCGTGAGATAGAGAAGTGCCTTTCCTATTTCAGGTCCCGGTCCCGATCCCGTACCCGAAAGGACAAGCCCTTTGGTGTCACCGGGGAACTGTTCTACAAAATTCATTGCAATGAGGCTGCCCATTGAATGGCCGAGGATGAAATAGGGGACCCCGGGAAATTTTCTTTTGACCACCTCATCTCGAAACAGGTTTTCGTCTTCAAGGAATTCCTGAAAACTGTTCACATGTCCGCGTTTGCCGTCGCTCCTGCCGTGGCCTCTGTGATCTTTGCCGAAGATCGCATAACCGGCCGGGACAAGTTCATCGACGACGTTTTTGTACCTGTCGATATGTTCTGCATATCCGTGGATGATGTGTACGAGAGCCTTCGGCTCTCCCTCTGGAAGCCATGCCTTCCAGAAGAGAGAAAACCCGTCACCACTTGTGAGTCTGCCGTCCAAGGTATCCATTGAACCCCCTCCTTTCATGAGAAATCATCTGCAATCATAAAGATAATGTCATAAACACTCCGGCAGGACAACCGGATATTGTCTCACTCTGCCGAGGGTAAGAACCTTATATGGTGATGGGTGTTTTCAATCGGCAATGCAGGGTAAATTCAAGGTCAAGCCTTGTTTTCAGCTGCCCCCCGGCGGGACGTTGGGCTGAAAGCGCACGGAGAATTCACCTGCACATGCCCATTCAGGATATGAGAGCTCATTCATAGGTGAGATAATCTGTAGAGTAAGTAAGACCTTCTGCGATGTATTGTTGACAGGCAGGCCCATAAGGGTTATAAGAATGAATGCTCATTCATAACAAGAGAGTAAGATAATTCAGATAAGGAGGGTAGTATGGCAAGTCAATGGGTAGACGAAAGGGATATCAGATTTTTGTTGCATGAAGTCTTTAATATTGGGGAACTCCTTGGAAAAGCACCTTTTGAAGATCATGATACAGATATGGTCAACATGATTATTACTGAGGCTGCAAAGCTTACGGAAAACGAGATTGCACCAACCTATCCCGATGAAGTTCAGGGGAAACCGGTAGAGGTTAAATTTGAAAACGGCAAGGTAACGGTTCCCGAGGCATACCACAGATTATACCAGCTTTACTGCGAGGGTGGATGGATGGCCACTTCTGAGAGCTATGATGTCGGTGGTCAGGGACTGCCCTTTGTTGTGACAGCCGCCTGTGCAAACATGTTCCTCTCGGGCAATCAGGCCTTCCTGATGTATCCTGGTCTTACCCATGGTGCGGCACGGCTCATGGAAGATCATTTCCATCATGAATTCCGGGATCTTCTTTTGGAGAAGATGTACACCGGGCAGTGGGCAGGCACCATGTGTCTGACCGAGCCTGGCGCAGGTTCGGATGTCGGTGCTTTGAAGACCACCGCAAAGAGGAATGATGACGGCACCTATTTAATTTCCGGTACCAAGTGCTTCATCTCTTCGGGCGACCACGACCTCACCGAAAACATCATCCACCCGGTTCTCGCACGAATCGTGGGAGATCCCCCAGGAACAAAGGGTATCTCCATCTTTATGGTTCCCAAGATCCTGTTCAATGCAGACGGATCACTTGGCGAGCCCAATGACATGTCCACCGGTAACATCGAGCACAAGATGGGTATCCACGGCAATGCTACCTGTACACTCAACTTCGGTGAAAACGGCAAGTGCATCGGCTACCTCATGGGTGAAGAGCGCGAAGGCATGAAGATCATGTTCGAGATGATGAACGAAGAGCGCCAGGGTGTTGGCATGATGGGTGTCTCTCTCGCCGGGGCAGCATACCAGCATGCACTTGCTTACGCAAAAGAGAGGCTCCAGGGCGCAAATATCATGCAGATGGGTGACCCCAATGCACCCCAGGCCGAAATTATTCAGCATCCGGATGTCAGAAGGATGCTCCTCAAGATGAAATCCATCACCGAGGGAATCAGGGCACTGACCTACTACGTCTACTACTGCATGGACAGGAAGAAAGTAGCAGCCGGTAATGACGATGAGCTCTTCAAGTGGCAGGGCATGATCGAGATTCTTACGCCGCTTGTCAAGTCATTCAGCACCGACATGGGTGACGATGTAACCAAGATGGCTATCCAGACCTACGGCGGCTATGGTTTCTGCAGAGAGTATCCGGTGGAGCAGATGGCACGCGACAACAAGATCAACACCATCTACGAAGGCACCAACGGTATCCAGGCCCTTGACCTGCTCGGCAGAAAGCTCGGCGCGAAAAAGGGTATGTACTTCATGAATCTCCTCGGAGAGACCCAGAAAGAGATCGGCAAGGCAAAAGGAAATGACAATCTCAAAGAAGAGGCTGCTATCGTTGAGACAGCACTGAACAAGTGTGCCGAGACAGCCATGACCTTCAGTTCTCTCATCAAGAAAAATCCGTTCATCCCGCTCATCGGCGCATACGATTTCCTCAACTGCCTGTCAGAGGCACTGGTAGGATGGTTCCACATCTGGATGGCAAACATTGCTTCCGATAACCTCGCCGGCGACCTGATTGACAAGGAAAAAGCATTCTACACCGGGAAGGTCGAGGGTGCCAAGTTCTTCATCAACAGAACAACAGCACTCGTTCCTGCAAAACTCGAAATCCTGGTCAAAGACGAGATCAGCGCCATCAGAATCCCGGATGATGCATTTCTAGTCTAAGGACTGTATTCACTTTACGCACGAAAGCGGGGAACGAATCGTTCCCCGCTTTTTTTGTA
>DAISYU010000077.1:0-15177 GCA_036825155.1 Thermodesulfobacteriota bacterium
CTGTACGCGCTGTCCTTTGTCACGATGATGTGATCGTGCACCGTGATGCCCAGATGAAGGCTCGCATCGCTAAGCGTTGTCGTGAGTCTTTCATCATGAACCGACGGGCTCAGGGACCCTGAGGGGTGGTTGTGGACGAGGATGACGGCAGATGCATTCTTCAGCAGTGCTGTCTTTAAGACCTCCCGGGGATAGACGTGGGCCATGTTGACGGTCCCCTCGGACATCTCCTGCACATGGACGACCCTGCCCGCCGTATTGAGACAGATCAGGATGAAGAACTCCTTTTTTTTGTTGCCGAAGACCACTCGTACATAATCAAGCACTGCCTCGGGCGAGCTCAACGCGATCCCATCATCGTCACCGGGCTCCATGTACTGATTCATGCACGCCTTGACGAGCTGTAAAAGGGTCGATGCATACTCGCCGATACCGGTGACCGATTCAAGCTCTTCACTGCTTTCATCAAAGATGTTGTGGAACGAACCGAACCGTTCTATCAGATTCTTAGCCAGGGGCTTCGTGTCCCGCTGCGGAATGGCATATGCCAGCAGCATCTCCAGGAGTTCATAGTCATGCAGCGCCTTGCGCCCTGCCGAGAGGAACCGCTGCCTCAACCGTTTTCTGTGACCGTGGTAGTGGTTCGCCCGGTCACTCATTGCCGCTCACCCGCTTATACTGGCCGGCCCTTGCCCGCATAGCGAATAAAACGACCACGGCAGGGTCTCCTCTCTTGACCTCTGCCTGAGGGCGTAATAATCCGGATTGCGCGGCCACTGCCGCAATACCTCCTGCCATTCGTTCGCCTCCTTTTTCGCCATTTCAATAATAACATCCAGCACGCTCCGGTCTCCCCGGGCAAGAAGCCCCTGGAGATAGGCCCACTTGGGGCCTTCGAAGCTCACCGCAATATTACTCTCTTTTTTCAGAGCCTTTACAATCTTTTTTATCCGTGCCTTTGCTTCAACACTGTTGACCATCTCGCTGCGCTCGTAGGCGGTGTGGGGTTTGGGCACCATGGTGTTGATGCTCACCGAGAGTTCCCCGAGCCTTTTGTTCCCCTTCGAGACATGGATGAAACCCTGCCGTATGCGCTTGGTCAGATCGATGACGGCATCTATGTCAGAGGAGTCCTCGCCGGGAAGCCCCACCATGAAATAGAGCTTCAGGTCCCTGATGCCGCAGGAGATGAGTGCATGAACATCCTCAAGAATCGTATCGTTATTTATCCTTTTCCCGATCGCAGTCCGCAACGTATCCGACCCGGTCTCCGGGGCAAGGGTGACCCCCACCACCTTTGATTCCCTGAGCGCATCGAGCAGTTCGTCGGTTATCATGCCGAGACGCAGTGACGGCGGTGCCATCTTCATTCCGCGACGGTTGATCTCCCTGAACAGTTCCGGGGCCTGCGGATGGTTATTGAGCGAGGTGCTCACCAGGCCGATTTTCTTCCCGGAGACACGTGCATCATCCAACAGATCCGTCATGCAAGAGATGTCCACCGGCCTGAATGGGGAATAGATTTCGCGGGCAGTACAGAACTTGCACCGATACGGACACCCGCGGGCTATCTCCACGAGGTACATGTCCCTGAACACGGTCTGTTCGGTCATGATTGCGGTATGTCCCGGGGATGTTATGGGGTTTACAACAGACAGTACCGGTTTCGGCCCGGCGAACTCCTGGATCGCCTCTCCCTCATAGACAGGGAATGTCCTGCCGGGAAGGTACACACCCGGGACGTCTGCAAGACGATCGAGGAAGTCATCGTAATTATTGCCTTCGGCAAAGGCGTTATGGAGCGGATCGACAATCGGCTCTCCATCTCCTAAAAAACAGATGTCGAGGGCATCTGCCACGGGTTCCGGATTCATGGTAACGGCGGATCCTCCGGCCATGACAATAGGGCTTCCCTTCCTGTCGTGGGCCCTGATGCGTATCTTGTTGTTCATCAGGATTTGGACCATGTATATCCAGTCGAGTTCATAGGAGATGCTGAATGCGATGATATGAAAGTCCTGCAGCGAACGCCCTGACTCTATCGACTTGTCCCGGTCCAGAAAAAACCGCTCGCAGCAGATACCCGGATGGTCATTGAATACCCGGTACATGGTGTGAACGCCGAGATTGGACATCCCCACCCAGTAGGTGTTCGGGTAGACCAGTGCGATATTGAGCTTGCCTCCGGGATCTTTTACGACTGTTCCGGTCTCATCCAACATCAATACCCAGGCCTTTGATCTTCCTGTGCAGGTTGCTTCGCTCCACACCGATGAGGTCGGCTGTCCTGGAGATGTTGAACCCGCATTGTTTTAGCTTGTTCTCAATGAATATCTTTTCAAACTCCGCCCTGGCATCTTTGAGCTGTTCGATACCGATGAGCTTGTCGATCTCCGAAGAAGACCTGGTGCCAAGGGGGAGGATATCGTCTGCCGTAATCGTGTCCCCCGGGGTCATGATGACGAGCCGTTCGATGATGTTCTTGAGTTCTCGCACATTGCCGGGCCAGTCATGCTGCATGAGCTTCTTGACCGCACCATCGGTAATGGATTTCTTGGCTCCCCCTTTCAGGGGTGAATAGACCTTGAGAAAGTGATCGACGAGGTGGGGGATATCGTCTTTCCGCTCGATCAGCCGCGGCACATGGATGGGGATGACATTGAGCCGGTAATAGAGGTCCTGCCTGAATCTGCCCTCCTCGATCTCCTTTTCCAGGTCCTTGTTCGTTGCCGTGAGCACACGCACGTTCACCTGTATGGTCTGTGACCCGCCTACCCGCTCGAACCGCTGCTCCTGAAGGATGCGCAGTATCTTTGCCTGCGTGGACAGGCTCATGTCACCGATCTCGTCCAGAAACAACGTCCCGTTATGCGCCAGGTCGAATTTGCCTCTTTTTCTTTCGGTGGCCCCGGTAAAGGCGCCCTTTTCATGACCGAAAAGCTCGCTCTCGATCAATTCTTCCGGGATTGCAGCGCAGTTCACCTCGACAAAGGGGTTTACTTTCCGTTTGCTCTTCTTGTGGAGCCTCCGGGCCACCAGCTCCTTCCCGGTACCGTTTTCACCGAGTATCAGCACCCAGGCATCGGACGGTGCTGCCATATCTACCTGGTCCTTCAGCTTCCTGATGGCAGGAGAATTGCCGACGATCTCGTCATCCTTCTCCGTCTTCTTTCTGAGCAGGGCATTTTCCTCTTCCAGGGCCCTTAAGTGCAGCGTGTTATTGAGCGTGATGATGATCTTGTTGAGGTCCAGCGGTTTTTCGATAAAGTCAAGTGCCCCGAGCCTGGTGGCGCGAACCGCGGTATCTATCGAGCCATGACCGGTCATGATGATGACCGGGATCGATGATCCGTTGTTCTTGAGCTCTTCCAGGATCTGGAGGCCGTCCTTGCCCGGCATCCAGATATCCAGTAGGATGAGGTCCACATCGTGGTTTTCCACGATCTTCATGGCCTGCTCACCACTCTCGGCAAGCAGCGTATTGTATCCTTCGTCTTCAAGTCCGCCCTTGAGAGAGAAACGGATGCTCTCCTCGTCGTCCACTATCAATATATTGTGTACCATGTATTACTCCTTTACCGGCAATTCTATACTGAACACGGTTCCATAGGGCTGATTGTCCCTGATACGGATAAATCCGTTATGGTCCGTGATAATCCTGTTGACAATGACCAGCCCGAGACCCGTACCACCCTTCTTGGTGGAAAAATACGGTTCAAAGAGCCTCTCCTTAATCTTTGTCGGTATCCCCTCCCCGGTATCCGCTATCTCTAAGGTGGCGATATGAACATCTGCGTCATACCGGCTGGTTATGGTAATCTTGTTCAGGGAATTGTTTGCCTCCAGCACGGCGGTGGTGGCGTTCTCCAGAAGATTGCCCACAGCCCGGCTGATCTGGGCACTGTCGATCTCGATAACGGGAAGCGTAGTGTCCAGCTCCACGACATACTCGATCTGGGTATGCGCCTGCCGGTACAACGTCACCGCATCGGAGACCACCTGGTTGAGATCATCGGGCACGGGCATGGATGAGGGCATCTTTGCGAATGCCGAGAATTCGTTGACAAGCCTCTTCATCTCATCGACCTCGTTGATGATGACCCGCGTGCACTCGTCAAAGATCTGGCCGTCGTCGCCGAGCTGGTCGAGATACCTGCGGCGGAGCCTCTGTGCCGAAAGCTGTATGGGGGTGAGCGGGTTCTTCACCTCATGCGCGATACGCCTGGCAACCTCCCGCCATGCCGCCATCCGCTGCATTTTCTGGAGCTGGGTGAGGTCGTCGAACACCACTACCATGCCCATGTGTTCGTTGTTGTCGTCATAGAGAAGCGATGCATGACCCATGAGCGTGAGCCGTTCCCCATCCACGGTGACGGTGATCTGCTTCTGGGTCGTGATCCCTTTTGATCTCTTGAGCGTCTCTATCAGCTCATTCACCATGGGACCCTGTGTGTCCTTGAGGACTCCCAGAAGCGCCTTTCCGAGAACCGAGTCCTCCTGAATGGCGAACATGCTCCGGGCCGCAGGATTGATCAGGGTGATGCAGTCGTCCCTGTTGATGGTGATAACCCCTGTGGAGATATTGTTCAAAACCGTCTCGATGTACCGGTTCCTGTATGCGAGCTCGTTGTAGGCACTCTCCAGGTGCCGTCTGGACTCCGTCAGATCATATACCATGGCATTGAAATCCTGAACGAGAAGTCCCAGTTCATCATTGGACTGAACATCGATATAAAACCCGAGATCTCCCCTGGATATTCTCTGTGTTCCCTCAACGAGTTCCTCGATCGGGTTGATCAGCCCCTTGGAGATATTCAGACCGAACCATACCGCCGAGAATATCACGAGCAGCGTCACCGAGGTCAGGATAATGATATAGTTTGTCTTGATCGGGCCCTTGAGCCTGAGACTCTGGATATAGTCGGTGAATGATGACCGGATAATCCCCATCCTGCCGGACAGGCTCTCAGGAATATAGTAGTCGGCCACCAGCACCGCGACAACATCCTTGGGGTTGAAGGAGGACTTTATGGGAACGATCCCCTCGATGATATCCGCATTGCCCGTGCTGACGACGATAGACATGGTCTTGCCTTCCATGGCAGACTGGACCAGCCCGGATTCCGGGCTCGGCATGCTCATGATCCCGATTTCCGGTGAGACAATCTTGACGAGCTCTTCTCCCTGGGCAGAAAAGATCTCAACGGCCGAAAGCCTGAACAGGGCCATTTTTTCGTGGAGCAGGGACTGGAGAATCTGGAGATTCTCCTCTTTCAGCAATCTCCTCTCGGTAATCTCGTTCGAGATGGAGCTCGCATAGTGTATGGCATCTGCCGAGGCCTCTTTGTAGTAGATATTCGCGACATTCATGGATTCCTCTATCGCGGTCTCCACCTCGGAAGAGAGCCATCCTTCCATGCTCCGGTTCAGAAACAGGATGCTGGTGAAAAACAACACCATGGTGGGGATGATGGTCAGGGTAACAAAAGCGGCCACGAGCTTTGTCCGAAGCTTTGTGCCCAGCACACCCCTTTTTCTCTCCAGGACGAGTTTCGCAACATTGCGGGTTACCAGGAAGATGACAAGTATCAGCAACACCACATTCAGACTGATCAGGGTAAAGATCACCATGTTGCTCGGCGGAGGCAGGTTAATGCTGCTGATATTGGTCCGGGCGAGACTCAACAGGGCGATGAGGCCGATGATGATGAAGATGATGATGATCTCTCTGTTCCGTCTCGTCATACCTGAACCTTACCTGTCCCCACGGTAGAGTGCATGTATCTTTGCGGCAAGCCGGATATGGAGCGCATGGCTGGCCTTGTATGCCTGAATCGCCCCGACAACGGGAGCTCCCAGGGTCCAGAGGTCTCCGAGAATATCCAGTATCTTGTGCCGGATAAATTCATCTGCAAACCGAAGCCCTTCGGGGTTCAATACGTCGGCACCGTCCACCACCACGGCATTATGCAGTCCTCCTCCCTGAGCAAGGCCGAGGGAACGCATCATCTCCACGTCTCTGAGCAGACCGAAGGTCCGCGCAGGGGCGATCTCACCCACATAGTCCCTTCCCTCATACGTGTAATGCTGCCTGCCGATAGCCTGCTCGGTAAAATCGATACCGTAGGAGACACTGAAGGCCCCGGGAACGATCTCCACCCAGGAATCACCTTTCTCTTCGCGCAGGGCCTCTTCAATCACAATGGGCGATACCTCTTCGTCGAGCTCCCTGATGCCGCAGCGCTGGATGTGGTCAACAAAGGGCAGGGCAGATCCGTCCATTGCAGGAATCTCGTCTCCGCTGACCGCGATTTCGCAATCGGTAATACCCAGTCCGTACAGCGCCGAGAGGAGATGCTCGATAGTGGCTATCCGCACCTCCCCCGCTCCAATAGTGGTGTTCAGGCGCGTATCGACGATATTGTCCGGCTGTGCCGGAATCGAGATCCCATCTTTCACAAAACGGATCCCATGCGTACCAGGAGAGATCACAACGTCGATATCGCCTCCTCTATGGAGACCTGTCCCCTGTATTTTTACGGGTTGTGCCACGGTCGTACGTTTCATACTGAGCACTAGATTATGAGACAAGGCTGTATTAGTCAAATGATAAAACCACAAACGAGCTCTATGTTTGACACTGCAAAAAAAAACACATATAAGCTTTTGTCATGTTCGGTATCGGCGGCCAGGAACTTTTTCTCATTTTAATATTGGCGTTAATCATACTGGGACCCAAAAAACTCCCGGACATCGCAAAATCACTCGGAAGGGCGATGGGCGAATTCCAGCGTGCAACCGACGGGTTGAAAAAGGAGTTCGACCAGGCAACTGATCTGAAGTCACCTCCCTTTCCCGACAGAAAGAAAGAGACAGAACCCGAGCCCGAAGAAGATGAGCAAGAACCTGATCAAGAGCCTGAAGAGGAAGAACAGGACAAGAAACCTTCGGAAGAGACCAGCACATATAATCCGGATGAGATAGAGGGATAGCCGTATTGGAAGAAGAAAAGCTCCCGATAAACGAACATCTCGAGGAATTGCGCTGGAGGCTCGTCAAATGTGTCGTCGCCATTGCCGTCGGTTTCGTCGGCACCTATGCCTTTTCCGACAAGATCTTTAATTTCCTCGTTTCACCGCTGGTAAAGGTAATGCCCAAGGAAAGCCAGCTCATCTACACCTCTCTGCCCGAGGCATTCCTGACCTACCTGAAGGTCTCGTTCTTCTCAGGGTTGATCCTGGCGACACCGGTAATCCTTTACCAGATCTGGAAATTTGTCATGCCCGGCCTGTACGAGCGGGAAAAGAAGTACGTCCTGCCCTTCGTACTCATCGCCACCGTGTTTTTCTTTATGGGTTCGTCCTTTGCCTTCTACGTGGTGTTCCCGCTGGGATTTCAGTTCTTCCTCGGCTTCACCACAGACACCATATCGGCACTGCCTTCCATGAAAGAGTATCTCGGGCTGTCCATGAGGCTGCTGTTTGCCTTTGGTATCACCTTCGAACTGCCGGTGATCATGTTCTTCCTTGCCAAGATGGGCCTGGTAAAGCATACAACGCTGAGGAAACAGAGAAAGTATGCCATCCTCATTGTAACGATCCTTGCAGCCATACTCACCCCGCCGGATGTCATCAGCCAGATCCTGCTGGCAATCCCGCTGATCGGACTGTACGAGATCAGCATCTGGGTCACGTACCTGGTCGGCAAGGGAAAAGACGAGCAGAAAGAAGAAGCATAGTCACTGCTGTGATGCCGGGAAAAAAGACTGTTTCGTGGGAATAAGGAAGATCGGGATTTCAGGCATCAGGCTTCGCCTTCAGCTACGCCCGACATGGAAGGTAAAAGATTTCGAATCCCGAATTGCGGATTGCGAATTTAATCCGCCGCGGCGGACAGGAACGCTGTGATTCAGCACATCCATGTGCCTCACCCTTGGGGTGCACCTTTGGTGCATCCAATTCGGCTGTCCTTGCCGAATTGTGGGAGCGGTCTTCAGCCGCGATGTTGAGGAGAAGCGATCTGGATTTCCTCCTTCGGTGGACAAGCCCGTCTGCACGGGAATGACGAGGAAGTGATAAACTGAATTCTTAAACCTTGTACCTCGGACCCTAAAACCTCATACCCGTCTTTTATACCGTTTACTGTTCACTGTTTTCTGTCCTTACCCAGAGCCTTCTTTTTTCGTGGGAGCGGTCTTCAGCCGCGATCTGTTTTTATTTGGAGTGATGGAGTGGTGGAGTACTGGTTGAAAAGTTTGGGTAAAAACATTTCGAAATTCGCAATCCGAGATTCGAGATCCCTAAAACCTTATACCTCGGACCCTATACCCGACTTTTATACTGTTCACCGTTCACCGTTTACTGTTCACAGTTCACAGCTTACTTTTCATCGTTTACTTGTAGCCTTCCTGCTGGGCGACCTCGTCCATAATCAGCGTGAGAATATCCTCGGTCTCTGCGTCAAGTACTTCCCGCTTCTCCGTATCGACCACCTTGATATAATACTTGCACTGATCACAGTAATACACCTTGACGCCTTCGATGCCTTCCGCCTCGAAGTATCCCAATGTCTCGTGGTCATTGTTCCCGCAGTAGGGGCACTTGATGCGCTTGAAATCCCACTCCTGCCCGCAAAGCAGGCAGCTGAGCCGCCTCGAGTTTTCCGAGTCAAAGGCTATCCTGGGGTATGCCAGGCAAAACGGACATTCACCGGAATTATGTGATGGTTTGAGAGAGTCACTGTTCTTCTCCCTGAGCTTCGTCAGGTACATGGTCACTGCAGGACGCACGAACATGACGACGAGATCCTGATTTTCATCGGACAACTCCGGCAGGGCCTCATCCCGTATGAACGCGTCAATCGCGAGCTCCATATCCACGTCCGGCTCAATTTCAAAGATTCTCTGCCAGACTTCACGGCATGCCTTTGCAAGGGGGGCATAGTCGAGAGAGGTGAGGATGTCCTCGTTCTTGAGGGCAGAATCGAGTTCGGGGATATCGACGGCCTGCAGCGCGTCATGCGTCAATTCATAGATCTTCCTGGCCAGCTGTATCTGTTCGGTATCATCCGGATAATTTTTCAGTATGGGCTCCCATTTCATAGTGCACACCATATGGAATGTTTCCGGGTAAGTCAAGCATGCTATCGCTGTTATGGATAAACTCACGAGGGTTTCTCCTTACGCGTCTTCAGGGAGATACTGTGGGAATAACTTGCCTGGGAGAAGATTCTGTGTATAGATTTACCTGCGACGTGCACTATTTATACGACATTGTCTGGGAGAGGAAGAACATGCTCAGAGCATTGCTTATTGCTCTGTGTGGTGCAATGCTGTGGTCCCCGGGGAACCTTGCCGCCCTTGAATCTTCACCGCACAGGATTATCTCGCTCGCCCCGTCTCTGACACGGGAGATATACGATCTGGGGGCTCAGGACTTGCTTGTGGGGGTCACGCTCTACAGACCGGAGGCCGCACGATCAAAGGAGATTGTCGGGACCCTTACAAAACTGAACTTTGAGAAGATCTTCTCCCTGAAGCCCGATCTGGTCCTGGCGAGCAAAGACAGCAATACGAAAACAGACATCGAAAAGCTTATGGCGTTGGGATTGAATGTTGTCGTATTTGAAGGATGCACCTCGCTTTCCTGCATCTGCGATGAATTTGAACGCCTGGGCTCCCTGCTGGGAAAAGAGCACGAATCGGAAGAGATCCTGCACGAAGTACGTCAGAAGATAGCCCATATCGGTTCATCCATCAACGGCAGAAAGCCTGTAAAGGTCTTCTGGCAGATGGGTGCAGCCCCTCTCGTGAGCATCTCTGATGCCTCCTTCGCCGGAGAGTATATCCGTCTTGCCGGGTGCGAGAACATCTTTGCAGATGCACCTGCGAGCTATCCTCGGATCAATATCGAGGAGGTGATCGCAAGAAACCCTGATGTCATCATTACTGTTGCAGAAATGGAATCTGACAGTGTGCAGGCTCTCTGGAGTACCATGGATGACATCTCTGCGGTAAAGAACAGAAGGGTCTATTCGCTCAATGCGGATCTTGTCTGTCAACCCACGCCACGCATGTTCGCCAAAGGATTCGAGCTCGTGGTGAAGAGCCTGTACCCGGGTGTCCTATGAAGAAGGCATGCGTCTTTATCTTCCTGCTGTTCTTTCTCGCCGCAAGTATCGCAGCAGGGATACTCACCGGGGGCACACCCATTGCACCGGAGATGATCTTCGATGCACTCATACACCCGGGTGGCCAGGGAACCATGCACACGCTCCTGTGGGAACTGCGCCTGCCAAGGATCCTGATGGCTGCACTCGTGGGGGCTGCCCTGGCACAAAGCGGGGTAATATTTCAGGCCATTCTTCGAAACCCCCTTGCAGAGCCGTACACGCTGGGTGTCTCAGGAGGGGGTGCGCTCGGGGCCACCATCTCCATCATGTGCGGCATTTCCGGCATCCCCATGGTCCTGTTCTGTTTTGCCGGATGCATCATCAGCATAAGCCTTGTGCTCGGTGTTGCCTCCGTAAAGAATTTCACGAATTCCATGCTCATCCTGACAGGGGTGATCATGAGTTTTCTCTTTTCATCCATCGTGATGTTCATCTTCGCCGTTGCAACCTCGCGGGATGTCTATGCATCCGTGCTCTGGTTCATGGGCTCTCTGGCCGCCCCTGATTCGGGCTCCATCAGGATAATGCTCTTCCTGGTTGCCCCCTTGATGCTGATCCTGTGGGGTTTTGCCAAAGACCTGAACGTGCTCAGCCTCGGAGATGAGAAAACGTATCACCTGGGCATCGATGCAAAAAAGGCCAAGACAGCGCTCCTGATCGCGGCATCGCTGATTGCCGGAGCATGTGTTGCAGCTGCCGGCGTCATAGGCTTTATCGGGCTGATGATCCCCCATCTCATGAGAAAGGCCGTCGGCGCAGACCATCACTGGCTTCTGCCGTCTTCGATGCTGGCCGGTGCCGGTTTTCTCATTATATGTGACAGTCTTTCGCAGACCCTTATCAGGCCTCTGGAACTGCCTGTGGGGGTCATAACCGGGATGGCAGGAGGTGTGTTCTTTCTACTCTACCTGATCAGGGTAAAACCCACGGAGGTAATGTGATGTGCCGCTCATAAGCGTTGAAAACCTCTCAACAGGGTATGAAAAAGACCCGATTGTCTCTGATGTCTCGTTCACCATTCCATCTGGCTGCCTGTTCGGGATACTCGGCCCCAACGGTGCGGGAAAGACAACCCTGTTCAAGGCTCTCAGCAGGGTACTGAAACCGTGGGAAGGGAGGATCTGCTACCAGGAGAAGGACATCTCTATACTGGGCAGGCGGGAGTTTGCCAGGCAGGTCTCGGTGGTACCCCAGTTTCACGGTGTTCTCCCCCCGTATACCGTGGAGGAATTTGTCCGCCTCGGCAGATATCCCCACCTGAGGAGATTTGCAGCCCTGCAGGACGATGACTGCAGGATCGTGGCAGAAACCCTTGCCCTGCTCGATATTGCCCGGTACGCCGCCAAGAAGATCACCACCCTTTCCGGCGGTGAAATGCAGCGGGTATATCTTGCCCAGGCTCTCGTCCAGAAGCCGAGGCTTCTTCTCATGGACGAACCCACCTCTCACCTGGATATCACGCACCAGATCAAGATCCTCGACCTGGTGAATTCCTTGTCGGAGAAGCAGGGCCTGACCGTTGCCATCATCCTTCATGATCTCAACCTCGCAAGCGCATACTGCGATCAGATCACACTCATGAAAGACGGAAAGATCTTTGCGAAAGGGACTCCTGCCGAGGTGCTCACCGGTGAGCATATCGAGGAGGTATACGGAACCAGGGTGTATATCAGAAACGACCCTGTCGTCTCAAAGCCTCATATCTTCTTTATTCCCGGCCAGTTCAGCTGATCACAGGACGAAAAGACAAACCCGGCATCATTCGCAGATGATATCCAGGACTTCGTATTCCCTTTTCCCGTTCGGGGTGTTCACGACGATCTCGGCGTCAACTCCTTTGCCGATCAGTGCCTTGGCCATGGGAGACTCGATAGATATCTTCCCCAGGGCGATATCAGATTCATCCACGCCGACGATCTGATAGACGATCTCTTCATCAGTATCCATATTGGAGAGGATAAACTTTGAACCGAACACAATCCTGTTATCAGGAAGATTTGCGGTATCAATAATCTCTGCGGTACCCAGTTTGTTTTCCAGCTCCTGTATCCTGGATTCGATGAGGGACTGTCGCTCTTTTGCATAGATATATTCGGCGTTCTCGGAAAGATCGCCGTGCCCGCGAGCTTCCTCTATTGCCCTGATAATCTTCGGCCGCTCCTCTTTTTTGAGGCGATCGAACTCCTCCTGCAAAGCCTTAAAACCTTCTTTTGTTATGGGATTTCTTTTCACATCAAGTACCACCTTAAAAAGCAAAAAGATACCGGCAGGTACCCGCCAGTATCACTGCCAGAAATTAACACAAGAGACAAATATGTCAAGAAAAGAATGTTCCGGCGCGTTCTTGAGGGTAAAATACCCGGTTGTAAACATATACCATGATGGTCTATACTGGGTGAAGTATTGTGCGGCTTGTAGAATAAACTGACAAAGACAAGGAGGATCTCCTAAACAGACCCATTTTTTCGAAACGGAGGGAATATAATGGGAACAAAAGACACGATTACACTGGATATTGATGCACGTTCAGCACGCAAGAAAAAGGTTCGCTCTCTTCGGAGAGAAGGTATCATTCCCGGCGTCATCTATGGGAAAGGCATTGAATCCATACCTGTTCAGGTCAATGAAAAAGATTTCGAGCGCGTGTATAAGAAATCTCACGGGACCGCCATTATCGATGCGGCGGTCGGAGGTAAAACCATACATCTCCTTATTCATGAAATCCAGAGAGATACCCTTTCACAAGACATCAACCACATCGATTTTCTCAAAGTGGATCTGAGAAGAGATGTCACAGTGGACATACCCCTGGTCTTTGTGGGGGAATCCTCTGTTGAAAAGGAAGGACGAGGCAAGATCGGACAGGAGACAACCAGCATCAGCATCAAGTGCTCCCCGAAAAATATCCCGTCGGAGATCGAGGTGGACATATCCACCCTGCAGGATAAACACGACGTGATTCATGCATCCGACCTCAAACTGCCGGAAGGGTCCAGCCTTGCCCACGGAGTGAGCGAGGACAAGGTCATCGCCACGGTGGTACCGGCCAAGTTCGTTGAAGCTGCCGGAGAAGAGGAGGCGCTCGAAGAGGGAGAAGCAGCGGAAGCGGGCGAAGCTCCTGCAAGCACAGAGGAATAACCTACCCCTTCACCATTGCCAGGGGCTTGACCCGTGCTACGGAACGGGCAATCCCTGCACCGGTGATCGTGGCCACCACCTCTGAGACGTCTTTGTAGGCCTCGGGGATCTCCTCGGCAAGGGTTGAGCGTGATGCAGCCATGGCATGGATATTCTTCTGTTTGAGCTCATCAAGAATCGCCCTGCCCTGTGATATCTTCTTGGCCTGGCGCCTGGAAAGCAGACGCCCCGCACCGTGACAGGCGCTGAAAAAGGTCTCTGCGGCATTGTTGCTGCCCGCAAGGATATACGACATGGTCCCCATGTCTCCGGGAACGAGCACTGGCTGCCCTGTAGCCCTGAATCTTTCGGGAAGTCTCGGGTCGCCGGGCGGAAAGGCCCGGGTCGCTCCCTTGCGGTGAATGCATACCTCCCTTCGCTCTCCTTGAAATTCGATGCGTTCTTTCTTGGCGATGTTGTGGCAGCAGTCGTACAACAATCGCATGCCCAGGCGTTCATAACTCTTACCGAGCTGCTGCTCAAAGGTCTCTCTGATCAGGAAGGTTATCAGCTGCCTGTTTGCAAAGGCAAAGTTTGCAGCACAGGCCATTGCCCCCCAGTACGCCCTTCCTTCGGGACTGGTAAACGGTGCACAGGCAAGCTGTCTGTCCGGCAGAGCTATCCCGTACCGGGCAGCGGCAGCAATCATGGAGTGGACATAATCGTCGCACACCTGGTGGCCCAATCCGCGGGAGCCGGTATGAACGAGAACCACAATCTGCCCCTTGAACAGGCCGAAGCTCTTTGCCGCAGCCTCGTCAAAGATTTCATCGACCACATCGATTTCGATAAAATGGTTGCCCGAACCCAGGGTGCCGAGCTGAGGCAGCCCCCGTTCGACGGCCCGCTTTGACACCATGTCCGGATCAGCCCCCTCGATGCACCCGCCGTCTTCATGAGCATCCAGGTCTTCACTGGGGGCATAGCCGTTCTTGATCACCCAGAGTGCCCCCTTCTTCAGTACATCTGAGAAGTCCTTCTTTTTCAGCGCAAGCCCCTTGTTGCTCGATCCGACGCCGGCCGGGACATTCCTGTACATGCCCACCAGGAGATCATCAAGAACAGGGGAGATCTCCTGATGTGTAAGATTTGTGGAGATGCAGCACATCCCGCAATTGATATCGTATCCCACCCCGCCGGGAGAGATGATCCCGTCCTTGATGGAAAACGCGGCGACCCCGCCTATGGGAAACCCGTATCCCCAGTGAATATCGGGCATTGCAAGAGACGGTCCGACAATACCCGGCAGGCAGGCGACATTGGCCACCTGGGTAAGAACGGCCTCTTTCTCCAGCATGCGTTCGATCTTGGCATTCGCATACACGATACCGTTGGTACGCATGGGAGGTGTTTGTGCAATCTCCAGGCGAAAGGGGTCCTTACGTTTTACCCTGAGTCCTTCCATTCGGCCATTCCTCATGTATCGAATATAATGGTGGTCTCAACATGGTTGTCAACCTCTCGAATCTCGAGGTTGTGGTAGGTAACGGCCTTGATCTCCTCCAACAGCTCTGTGGGGCTGTTTGTCCCGGCAACAAGTGCCGTAAGCCCGTTCGGGTTTAACTCGAGGATTTCCACCTGAGAAATACGCAGGTCCTCGACCTCGATGCGGTAGAGAATTTCCTGAAGCCACCTCACCAGGACATCGACCTGATCGAGGCCCTCTGCGGTTATCCTTTCACTCTTACCACCTTGCGGGATACGGGCTCCCATGATGTCCGCAAGGGCCAGCGCAGCCTCTTCAAAAAGGCTTTTTATATCCTCGGAGACAATCCGTATCCCGATGTCTGCCGTGTGATCGATAAAGTGGTATGTCATGAGGGAAGACCT
>DAISYU010000078.1:0-15012 GCA_036825155.1 Thermodesulfobacteriota bacterium
GAATGTGTCTTTATTAACCCTCCCACTGCGATATTGCGACCGGGTAATTATTCATCAGGAGCGGAACAGGGTCAACTTGAGAAGGCCTCTGCAATGAAACGGCACAATGACGCCAGAGACAAGTTGGACAAGATCGAGCGAGAGCACGCCAGGCGGAAACATATGGCAACAAAATCGGCTCAAATGAACCCCAAAAGACACCTCTCTCCTAAAGATCACGATGCAAGGGCAACGGTGGATGGCGCAAGAGTGACCGGCAAAGATGCAGTTCAGGGAAAGTTGCAAAAGCAGCTGGACGGCCGCCTGCGGAAGGCAAGAGAAGAGTATGGTACAGCCCCAGTGAAAAAGGAGTATCCTACAGGAATCGTCGTCTTGGGTAGTGTTTGTCCGAGGGTGTCTTTGCTGATCCTGCCGGCAGGGTATCTGTCTTTGGGCGAACAGGTCCGTCTGATATATCCGGACCTGAACATGGGACATCGCGACCGCATCGCACTGACAGGTCCCAACGGATGCGGAAAGACAACTCTGATCACAAATATCTTCTCTTCTCTTTCTCTACCGGATGACCGAGTAACGTATCTGCCTCAGGAAATACGGATTGATGAATCCATAAGGCTATTGGAGGAATTACGCAGTATGTCCGGAGAAAAACTGGGTTGGGTGATGAATATAGTGAGCCGCCTTGGCTCCAGACCAGAACTACTTCTGGAAAGCAAGCTCCCTAGCCCCGGTGAGACACGGAAAATCATGCTTGCTCTCGGTCTGTTGAAAGAGCCGTGGCTGGTGATGATGGACGAGCCTACCAACCACCTCGACCTGATATCGATTGAGTGTTTAGAAAGCGCTTTGGCCGACTGCCGGTGTGCCTTATTGTTGATCAGCCATGACCGGAAATTCCTTGAAACACTGACGAAGACCCACTGGGAGATATCAAAAATGGCAAACGACAATTACGCCTTGACTATTATTTAAACAGCCCCTGAAGAACATAGGGGCATAAATGATATTTATGACCTATTCAGATAGCAATACTTTTCAGGCCTTATCCCAGGGTGTAGGACATCGAAGGGTTCCCGGTCTTGAAGATAGCAGAGTGAGATCGAAACAATTAAACTGATACATAACGGTCAATGGGCGTATTAAAGTATACCACCCTCACACAATAGCACCTATGAACCACAACTTCTTGACTTGTTCCTGGTGGTCTCTATAATCAATGAATAAGTAGAAAACATTAGGAGGAGATACATGAACAAATCAGAACTGATTGATGAACTTTCTATGCGCATGGCTCTCCATCCGAAAAAGGCAGAGGCTTTAGTAAATTCCATCCTAGACTCCATGACTGATTCCATGAAAGGCAAGCAGCGTGTTGAAATTCGTGGGTTCGGGAGCTTTGTCATGAAGGATTACAAACCTTATATTGGGAGGAATCCCAAGAGTGGTGAGAAGATCCAGGTTAATACAAAGACACTACCCTTCTTTAAAACAGGCAAAGATATGAAAGACCGGGTAAACAGCAAGAGCTGATAATCCGCTATCAGCGTGAGATCCATGTCAATTATCTAGAATATTCGCCATATCAATCAACAGAAAATACACATCATCCATGACCCTCCTCGAACAGAAGGGGATACACGTCCTGATATACTCGGCTAACTCCTGGGCAGTCTTATCAAGGTAACTGTATCCAGCGAGATCGGCAGCAAGGACTAGGTGGTTCATCGTTTCCTCACTTGTCCAGGGGCATTGGATTATATCGGCGCAGTAATCCTGTATGATTGATATTTTTTCCATCGATGGCTCCTTTATTTGGTATCGGTTGGTAATGGATATATATGGAGGGCGTTGGATATAATGGATTGGGAAATCGGCGACAAATCAGTAAAACAGGGTATGTTATGACAAGGTTCACGTGTCTCAAGGGTATTTATCCCAGCAATCAATTGTCCATTCTCTGTGGTAGGGACCAACAATTAATCTAAGGAACTATTTTATTGATTTAAATATTCGAAATAAATATTATTAACGAGTTGACTGTTTTTTTACTACACATATTGAAGAGCGGTTTATCCATAGTCCCGCCGTCAGATAAATCATGAAGATAAGGTGGTAGAAGGTGGGCGGGATTATGGATAAACCGTGGATGGACTATGCCGCGGTGGCGCTTGGCAACTGCCTATGGGTTTTGTATTTCACGGGAGGGAGCAATACAAGGCATTATGCAGAGAGTAAGTGAGCACGAGTCCCTTCCCAAAGTAATTTTTATCGACGTCTGCGATTGACGCATCCTGATAACACGGCCGGATTTTCTGTGGAAAGCGCAAAACCGGTATGCGGGGGCAAACCTGTACGGTGCCCCCGGTTGGGAGTTCCGGCACAACACCGAGAGAGGGAACTGCATTCTGGTATCTCTCACGAGGAATCAACTCCGGCTCGGCTGGTTATCCATCCTGTGCGAGAAAAGCGGGCTGGGACCTCCGATACCGTCTTCATATGCCCCTTGCCGCACTCGGGGCAGCGCACGATATCGACGCCGGTAAGCTCCAGGAGAAGCTCGCGCGAGGTTTTTGCACCGGGCCGCTCTGGCGGGTTCTGCCCGAGGCTTTCCCGTATTCCGGCAAGGCTCTGTTTCTTGATGCGGTTGGCGAGGAACCCGAAAGAGCGGATGCGCATGAACCCTTGCGGAAGAACATGCAGGAGAAAGCGCCGGATAAATTCTACGCCCTGAAGGGTCATCTCTGTGCGGACATCATTGCGGCGATCCCGGTAGCTGAAGGTGACGTTTTCTTCATCGACGTGCAGGATGCGGTTGTTGGAGAGGGCCACGCGGTGAGTGTATCGCCCGAGGTATTCGAACACCTGTTCCGCTCCGGCAAAAGGCGCCTTGGAATAGACTACCCATTCCTGGGAACGCAGCGCCCTTACAAGGCGTGAGAAGCCCTCGGGCGAGCCGAACATCCCGGCTTGGCCGGGATAGATGAGCCTGTCCGTGCGCCGGGCATGTTCGAGCAGGGCGATGAACTTCCCGCGAAAAACCTTCGAGAGCGCTTTGACGGGGAAGAGATAGGGCTTTGTGCCGCGTTTGTTCATCCAGGTCTTGCCATCGTCAGCAAGAGCTCCGCCTGGCACGACACAGTGGATATGGAAATGATCTAGGAGGACCTGGCTCCAGGTATGCAAAATCGCAAGAAACCCCAGTCTGCCGCTCAGGTTGTTGCGGCCGAACGTCAGGAGCGTCTGGCTCACCGCCGCAAACAGCATGTCCAGCATGACCGCCTTGTTGGAGAGGATGAGAGGATTGAGATCATGCGGCAGGGTGAAGACCGTGTGGAAGTACTTCACGGGCAGGACCTCGGTCAGCCGTGCCTGCAGCCAGCGAGCCTTGGTTAATGTCTGGCACTTTGGGCAATGCCTGTTGCCGCAGGAATGGTAGACCTCCCGGGTGAAGCGACAGGCGTCGCAGCGTTCGATAAACCCGCCCAACTTATGCGTGCGGCACGCCATGATGTCGCCCATGACCCTGGTATGCTCCCACGGCACGTGGTACGCCTTCCGATAAGCCTCGCCATGCACCCGGAAGATGTCGGACACCTCCCAGGCCGGAGTAGGTGATGGCATGGCGCTTCAGCATTTATCCATCGGACTCTCGACACGGTAAAACCCTTGTGCGGTGAGGTGCAGGTACACCGCCGTGGTGCTGATCTGTCTGTGCCCCATCAGCTTTTGAATGGTGTATATGTCCACCCCGTCCTCCAGGAGATGGGTGGCAAAGCAATGCCGCAAGGTATGGATTCCGCTGCCCTGGGATACCTGCGCCTTTGCACGGGCGTGGGCATAGACCTTCTGGGCGGCCACTACGCTTATGTGGGCTCCAGCCTTGTTCGAAGGGAAGAGCCAGAACAATGTCCGGTGGTGCTTGACGTATTCCTCAAGCTCTCCTGCTAGGCGGCGGGAAAGCAGGGTATAGCGGTCCTTGTTGCACTTGCCGAGCTCTACCCGTATGGTCATGCGGGAGAAATCAAAATCCGTGAGCTTCAGGCGCACCACTTCGCTGACACGCAGCCCTCCCGAATAGGCGGTCATGAGCATAAGCCGATGCTTGGGGTTGCTCACACCGTTGATGATCCGCATCACCTCTTCCCGGCTCAGGACTACAGGAAGGCGGCGGTGACGTTTTCGCGCGGGGATCGCCAGAAGCATGTCAGAGTTCTGCGTGGTGACGCCATAGAAAAATCTCAAGCCGGTCACCGCAACGCGGGAGCTGTTCCAGGCCATTTTACGATCCTGTTCCAGATGCAGTAGATAGTCCTGTACTTCTTCACGGCTCAGCGTGTCCGGAGCTCGATGGTAGAACTTCGCCAAGCCCCTCACCGCACCCAGATAACTCCTCTTCGTATGGGGTGACAGCCCCCGCAGTTCCATATCCCTGATCATCCTCTGCCGTAATTCTGTCATGCGATGCCTCCTTGTTGGGTATAGTTGGAAAAACAAGGAATTATCTCATACGGCCTTCATGAAGGGTTATGGTTTGATTGCTTGAGGCTTCTTTCTTGACTATCTTGCAATCTCAGCAACACCTGGCGTTTCCGCCCGTGGTCTTTCTCCGCGTCAGCGGTTTAGTCCATTCAGGAGAAATCTTTAGTCCTGGAAATCCATATTTCCTCACGGTATCTTCACACGCACCATACTAAGAAATCAAATTCATTTATGTTTCCATTAAAAGATTGACTTGATGGTTGGATCTGCTAGCTTATAAAAATTCTGTTTTTCCCCACCACCCATCTATGAGGAAAGGGGATATGAAACGTGGGCAGTAAAGACAAAGCGCTAAGGTCGATCATCAAGGTTCTCCTTGCGGGAGCATTCATAGGCATTCTAATCACTCTGATCTCCGTCGCGGGTTACCACGCTGCCGGGAGTCCCGTCTTCTGCATGTCCTGTCACAGTATGAAGGATGTGGGTGCGACGTGGAAGCAGTCCCAGCACAAGCAGTTCGCCTGCATCGAATGCCACCTCCCCGACAGCAACATCGCCGTACAGGTAGCCTATAAAACGAAAGCCGGATTGAACGACCTCTACCACGAAACCCTGAGGGCATACCCCGCCTCCATCAGCATTTCGTCCGAAGCCCGGGAAATCGCAGACGGCAACTGCCTGCGGTGCCATTCCTCTACGGTGCAGAAAACGTTCATGGTAGAGGGGGGAGGAGATTGCATCAAGTGTCATCACGGCCTTGTCCATGGCACGGGAAAGATTGCAGGAGGAATAAAAGTTGAATAACAAGAAAAAACTTTTGCTTGCAGGCCTGGGGATGTGCGTGATCGTTCTGGCAGCCGTGATCGTGCAATCGTTCGTCATTCAGCCCCCTACCACGATCAAGCTGGCGAAGTTGCCCGCTGGTGAATACGATCCGGCGGTCTGGGGCAGGTATTACCCTCTCGAATATGAAAGCTATAAGAAGAATTTTGAGATGGCTCCGTCTCCCACGGGTTTCGGCGGCAGCGTAAAGGAGCAGAAGTCCATCAAGGAACCCGAGATCCTCATGAACTTCAAAGGGATGCCCTTCAGTAAGGACTATTCTGAAGACCGGGGCCACCCTTATTCCCTCGAAGATCTCATGTCATCGGAGCGGGTCACGCCTGCGAGTGTCGGCTCATGCATGACGTGCAAGACACCCTATGTCAAAGATGTCTTCAAGGAAAAAGGGTGGGAGTATGCCCACCTGCCGCTGTCCGAGGTGGTCAAAGGAGCCAAGCATCCCATCTCCTGCGCCAGCTGCCATGACCCCGCCACCATGAAGCTCACCGTAGTCAATCCCGCCTTCATCGAGGCCATGCAGAGAAAGGGGATAGACGTGCGCAAGGCTTCGCGGGAAGAGATGCGCAGCTATGTCTGCGGCCAGTGCCATTCAGAATACTATTTCGAACCCAAGACCAAGAGGGTCGTCTTCCCCTGGGACAAGGGCTACAACCCTGAGCAGATGTACGCCTACTATGAGGAAAAGCCTGCAGGCTTCGAGCAGGACTGGGTGCAGCCGGATTCGCAGGCCAAGATGCTCAAGGCTCAGCACCCTGACTTCGAGACATGGGCAGGAGGTGTCCACGGAAAATCCGGGGTATCGTGCGCTGACTGCCATATGCCGTATCAGCGCAGCAAAGGGCAGAAGTACTCATCCCACCATGTAACCAGTCCCATGAAGAATGTGCAGGGATCGTGCAGGACCTGCCACACCCAGAGCGCTGACTGGCTGCTGGAGAGGGTCAAAACAGAGCAGAACAATGTTTTTGAGCTGCAACATACTGCCGGTCTGGCTGTTTCCCGGGCACATGAGGTCATCGGCAAGGCGTCGGCAGTGGCCACAGCCGACAAGGCCGGGCTGGACAAGGCACGGGAGCTCGTCAGAAAGGCCCAGTGGTTCTGGGATATCGTGGCTGCGGAGAACGGCATGGGATTTCACAATCCCGACCAGGTCATGAACACCCTTGGCCGCTCCATCGATATGGCATACAAGTCCGTGGAAACGGCCAACAAGGCGGCAGGCACCCACTATTAAATATTCATAACGCGCTTGCTTTACCTTCCGGTCCCCGCATTCAGGAGCATATCGCTCCTGCTGCAGGACTTTGCACTGCCCTGCATAACCGGCATGGTCATCCCGGAACATCAGGTACGGCAATGAGCAAGCCCCGGATGTCATATATGCGGACACGATCAAGGAGTATCTTCGTGAACAGCGATTAAGCCAGTGTGTGACCTATCCTGGCACTCATCGCTTTATAAGCGCGTCCTTTTCCAGTACTCATGCGAACTATTTGCCCAGGGAATATATATTATAGCCTATCATTTCTAATAGTTATATAATCTATAAAAAATAAGGAAAATATGTTGACAGGTCAATGGTATTTAGGTAATTAAATACCATAATAACAATTAAGGGAACAGTATGAGACATTCAAGCATGACAAAGTTATCGGAAGCAACGGCATTGGCCGTCCATGCCATGGTCTTTCTGGCATCTGCCCCGGAGCATTCCTGGTCGGTCAAGGCAATGGCGCCGATGCTGAAGGCCTCTGAAGCGCATCTTTCAAAGGTCATGCAGCGGCTGTCCACAGCAGGGTTTGTCTCTTCCGAAAGGGGGCCGAAAGGCGGCTTCTTGCTCTTGCGCAAAGCAGAAGATATCAAGCTGGTCGAAATTTATGAGCTTTTCGAAGGGCCTATACAGCAAGGCGGATGCCTGCTGGGTATGGAGAAATGCCCGCTCGGTGGCTGCAAGATCAGTGAGTTCCTGGGAAAGATCAATAAGGAAGTAGGGGAGTATTTTTCCAAAACCACATTGGCTGATATCAAAGTCGAGGGGCTGTAAGATGAAAAAGATCAGAAAGATTATAGAAATCGATGAGAACAGATGCACCGGATGCGGACTCTGCATAACCTCATGCGCAGAAGGCGCTTTGAAACTGGTAGACGGCAAGGCAAAGCTGGTCAGCGATGTGTACTGTGACGGCTTGGGTGCATGTCTTGGCGAGTGCCCGGAAGGTGCGCTCAAGATCATTGATCGGGAAGCGGAAGATTTCAGCGAGGAAGCGGTGGAAGAACTCAAGACCCACCAGCATACCGCCCCGGTACTACAAACCATGCCCTGCGGCTGCCCGTCATCCATGGCCATGAGCATCAGTCCCAAGAGTGCGCACGGTGAAAGCAGCGCCCCCCTTGGAGCCACGCCATCGGAATTAACCCACTGGCCCATCAAGCTGCAGCTGCTCGCTCCGACGGCCCCGTTTTTAAAGGATACCGACCTGGTGCTCCTTGCGGATTGCTGCGCGGCCTCGCAGCCGGATCTTCACAGAACCATATTGAAGGGCAAGTCTATTGCCCTGGGCTGCCCCAAGCTCGATAACATCGAAGCCCACGTTGTCAGGCTCTCAGAAATACTCAAGTCTGCAAGGCCCAGGAGCCTGACAGTCGTGCACATGGAAGTGCCCTGCTGCTTCGGCTTCGTACAGGCAGCACTTGCGGCTGCACAGCGCTCCGGTGTGAACATTCCCATAAAGAGGGTAAAGATCGCCCGGACAGGCGCGATTCTTGAGGAAGTAAGTATTTCATAAAGCGTCACCAATATTCCTGCCCATCAATCTCATGAGAGCAAAGCGGGCTGGAAGATAAAAACAATAAACCTACAGGAGGTACACAATGTTCTGTTTCCAGTGTCAAGAGACGGCGAGAAACACAGGTTGCACGGCCGGGGGCGTGTGCGGGAAAAGCGTCGAAACAGCAGAGCTTCAAGATCTGCTGATTTATGTATCCAAGGGTATATCCCTGGCAGCCGAGAAGGCGCCACAGCCGCTCGACCGGAAATACGGCCGGTTTCTGCTGGATGCGCTCTTCGCCACCATCACCAATGCGAACTTCGATTCCGAGAGGATCATCGAATACATCAGGCAAGCGCTCGCTATCAGGGATGAGCTCAAGGGCAAGGTCGGTATCACGACCGGCCACGATGCCCTGACCTGGACAGCCACCGATGCGGCTTCACTCAAAGCCAAGGCTGCCACGGTAGGCGTGCTAGCAACCGAAAACGAAGACGTTCGCAGCCTGAGAGAGCTGCTGACATACGGCGTGAAGGGAATTGCGGCTTATGCCCATCATGCACTGGCCCTGGGTTATGAAGATGACGCCATCTATGTGTCCGTCGTCGAGAGCTTGGCTGCGACCACCAAGGATCTTTCAGCGAATGATCTCGTCGGCCTGGTCATGAAGGCAGGCTCCACGGCGGTGAAGACCATGGCCTTGCTCGACGAAGCCAACACCAAGACCTATGGCAACCCGGAAGTGACCAAGGTCAACATCGGCGTACGCAGCAACCCGGGCATCCTCATCTCCGGCCATGACCTCAAGGATCTGGAACAGCTCCTGGAGCAGACCTCGGGCACAGGCGTGGATGTCTATACCCACAGCGAGATGCTTCCAGCCCACTATTACCCGGCCTTCAAGAAATATCTGCACTTCGCGGGCAACTACGGCAATGCCTGGTGGAAGCAGAAGGAAGAATTCACCTCGTTCAACGGACCTATCCTTATGACCACCAACTGCATCGTGCCTGTGCAGGATGCGTACAAGGACCGCATCTTCACGACCTCCATCGTGGGTTACCCCGGCGTGAAGCATATACCGGCAAAAGACGGCAAAAAGGACTTTTCCGAGATCATCGCGCTCGCCAAGAAGTGCCAGGCACCCACTGAGATCGAGACCGGCGAGATCACTGGCGGCTTTGCTCATGCACAGGTACTCGCCCTGGCCGACAAGGTTGTGGATGCCGTCAAATCCGGAGCTATCAAACGCTTCGTGGTCATGGCCGGTTGCGATGGCCGCCACAAGACCAGGAGCTATTTCGAGGACGTCGCCAAGGGCTTGCCGGACAGCACCATTATTCTCACCGCCGGCTGCGCGAAGTATCGGTACAACAAGCTGCCACTGGGCGACATCGGCGGAATTCCCCGCGTGCTCGATGCCGGGCAGTGCAATGACTGCTACTCTCTGGCCGTGATCGCACTTAAGCTCAAGGAAGTCTTCGGGCTAGAGGATGTCAATGACCTGCCGCTCTCCTTCGATATCGGCTGGTACGAGCAGAAGGCCGTGGCCGTTCTCCTGGCGGTGCTCTCGCTAGGCTTCAAGCACATCCGTCTCGGACCGACGCTGCCTGGTTTCCTGTCACCGGGCGTGGTCAAGGTCCTGGTTGATACCTTTGATATCAAGCCCATCACCGACCCGGCCACCGACGTTGCAGCGATCATGGCAGGCAAGTAATACAAGAAAAGATATACGGGGGCAGTACGTTCTCTGCCCCCTTTTCCTTCCTGCCTGCATACAAAGGGGCGCTTATGGATAAGAAGAGGGAGACTGATATGAAAAAGTATGTTTGCGAAGTATGCGGTTATGTATATGACCCCTCCGAGGGCGACGAGGAGGGTGGAATTCCGGCCGGGACGGCTTTCGAGAACTTGCCGGAAGGATGGATCTGCCCTCTGTGCGGACTGGGGAAGGACGTGTTCGTTCCGGAATGAACCTATTTGAGAAAGGTAAGAAAGAAAGGCATGAAGGGCGTATACAATGTACCGCCTTATATAAATTAATTTTGGAGGTTTGTATGGAAAACAAGGCAACTATAACGGGTTTGATAAGTTTCTTATTTCTGCTGACGCTCTTTTTTACCAGCAGCGCATTAGCTCATTGTGATAGCATGAGCGGCCCTGTCATATTGGCGGCGCAAAAAGCACTGGATACCGGGAAGGTCGATCAAGTACTCGTGTGGGTACAGAAGAAGGACGAGGGAGAGATCAGGAAAGCTTTCAAGGAGGCCTTGAACGTCCGGAAGCTCGGTCCCCAGGCAAAAGACCTTGCGGACAGATATTTTTTCGAGACCTTGGTTCGTATCCATCGAGCCGGAGAAGGGGCTCCATACACCGGTATAAAACCAGCCGGTACAGACCCTGGCCCAGCAGTGGAAGGGGCGGACAAAGCCATCGAAACAGGGAAAGTGGACAGTCTAGTCAAAATGATCAATGATGAGGTCGCGAAAGGGATCAGGCAGCGCTTCGAGCATGCCATGGAGCTCAAGGAGCATGCATCTCACAACGTGGAGGCAGGCAGGGCTTATGTGGGCGCGTACGTGACGTTCTTCCACTATGTGGAAGGCATCTATGACAAAGCCGCTACCGAGGGCGGGCACCACGAAGAAGGGAGCGAGGCAAAAGCACCTGCTAATAAACACGAGCATTAACATCAAGGACTACGGAAGGAGCATGCTCCTTACGTAGTCCTTAGCAGAATCAAAGGGGAAAGGGGGTTGCCCATGAAACCGACAGAAGAACTTATCCATGAGCACGAGGTGATACTGCATGTATTGAGATCTGCTTCGGATGAAGCTATCAAGATGAGCAACACCTCTGTTATAAGGCCTGAGCTTGTAGAGATGATGCTCGACTTTTTCAGGAACTTCGCAGACAAATGCCACCATGCCAAGGAAGAGGCACACCTGTTCACCATGCTGGAAAACAGGGGCATGCCCAAGGACAGCGGCCCCATCGCGGTCATGCTGAGGGAACACACCGAGGGAAGGAGAAGGCTTTCCAACATCGCAGGATTGCTCCCTGCCGCAAGGCTCAGAGACGAAGACGCAATACGTGCAATCTCTGAAAACCTCGTCGCATATGTGAGCCTTCTTGAGAATCACATCGCCAAGGAAAACGGCGTGCTCTTCCCCATGGCGGACCGTATCCTTTCTGAGAAAGACCAGGAGGATCTGGAGAAGTCATTCATCAAGGTAGAGAAAGA
This sequence comes from Thermodesulfobacteriota bacterium, assembly GCA_036825155.1. GTDB lineage: Bacteria > Desulfobacterota > Desulfomonilia > UBA1062 > UBA1062 > DSAD01. The sequence continues at coordinate 11,335 of DAISYU010000078.1, forward strand.
GGAGACCGGAGAAGGCGTTCACGAGAGGTATCATGCCTTGGCCCATTCGATCTCCGATTATGGAAAACCAGCTTGAGTATGTGGCACGAACCTCATGCAGCCTGGCGTGTGATAATGGGTACGAGCTCACGTCTGTCCTCTGCAAAGAGACCGGCAGACTTGCCGTATGTTTAAGGATATGGATCTTATTAATAGCTGAACTTTTCCCGATTGACGGACTCCTGAGGGACTCCGATCTTCTCCAGGGCGGCCAGTGTGGCCTCCATCATGGGTGGTGGCCCACAGAGATAGAAAGCTGCATCGGTGGTCACCCCCCGGCGTTTGAAGACCTCGTCATTGAGCCGTCCCTGCTCATAGACGATGCGCGGGAATCCGAGGTCATGATATCCCGGAGCATTTTCATCAAGGCTCAAAGCATGGACAACCGTGAGATTGAGATCCTGGGACAGTGTTTTAAGTTCATCCTCACAGATATTACCGTCCTTGCTCTTGTTCACCCAGAAGAGAAGCACGGCATTCCCGGCATGGATGTTTCTGAAGTGCCTGAGCACGCTCAAAAACGGGGTGATGCCTACGCCGCCAGCAATCAAAACAAGAGATGGCTTTGCATCAATATCCTTGCAGAATGCGCCAAGCGGTCCCATGCACTTGATCGTGTCGCCGGGTTTCAGCTGGGGGATTGAGCTGGTGAAAGCCCCTTCCTTTTTGATGGTCAATCGCAGAAACGGTTCTTCCGGTGCACCCGCGAGCGTGAACGGATGCGGTTTGCTCCATTCGCCGCCCTGCATGATCCTGATGGAAGCGAACTGGCCAGCCTTTCTGTTTCGGAATTTATCGTCCGATGTCTCCAGATAGAGTGAGATGATGTCTTGATTTTCAGGCACAATCTTGATGACTGTGCACATGTTTTTCTGATCCTGCGGTGCAGTTGCGTCCATATTACTATCTCCTCCTAAACTCTTGCTGCTATATATGCCCAGAGCTTTTCTTTTCGAGTATACCTTTTTAAGAACCTATACTCAATAACGAGCCAAATGATGAATGCGACATTAAGAAATGGTCCCAGTTTCAAGATAGGCCTATAAGTGGACCTAAAGGAGAATTACCTGGTTTCGACCATTGGTCTTAGCCTGATACAATGCTGTATCGGCTCTAGATAATAATTCGTCGATGTTTTCCCCGGCGTGATATTGACTAACACCCAGGCTTATCGTGATTCGCAGCAAGGATTTATCTTCGAGCCGGATTTCTGCTGCCTCCACCTTGCACCGCAAGCGTTCAGCCAGCTTCATAGCTTGGTTTGCGTCTGTCTCTGGTGAAATTATAAAGAATTCCTCTCCTCCGTAACGGCAGGGCATATCATAATCCCGAAGACAGGACCGTAAAATGGTAGCCAAGAATTTCAGCACGAGATCACCGGCACTATGTCCGTACGTATCATTCACCTGCTTGAAATGATCAATATCAATCATGATAATGGAAAGAGCTTTTATATTTTTATGACGGTCACAACGCGCGAATTCGCCCTCGAGTCGATTGAATAATTCGCGGCGGTTCAAGAATCCGGTAAGATGATCTGTTGTTGCCATCTCGAAAAGTCTTGCCTGCACGGCCTTGAGCTTGGGGATGAAAAAAGCAGCGACTGACAGGATGATAAGAATGGTCAGAACAATAATACCAATCGTTGCAATAATCAGAAATATGCTGTTGCGATGCATTTTTTCCAGGATAAACGTGGCCGGGATACTGACTCCAATGGCACCACGTATATCTCCAGGTTTATATCCTTGCCGGGCATGACAGCGTAAGCAGGATTGTTCGGTTATCAGCGGAGCTATATAGCGAAATACATTCTCTCTGCCTCTTGTCTCTATTGAGTAGTTTTCCTTAGCTCCCTTTTCAAATGCCTGCAATGCCTTCCGTTCAAATGCATCTGGAACATTATTGGGATTCAACGGCTTGAGGCTGGTGATCTTGAATGACAGCATGCCTTTTTCTTCGGTTAGCTCAGATAACTCACGGGTTACAAGGGAAGGATTCTTCAGCGTGTATATTTCCCCATTGATGTCTCTGACCACGACCTTAAGCCCTGGGATCAACTTGAGGTATGGATTAATCTCATCACCTGCTTTCAGTTTTACATAAACGCCGCCATGTTGGGCAACCCATTCCCGCATTATTACAACTTCCTGAAAAGCAGCTCTTCCTTGTGCAACAAGTTGATCCTCTATAAGGGTGTTGACCCTGTCGATAAAATACCAGAACACAAAGATAACGACCAAGCTAATAACCAGACAGATGATGCCCAAATAGCGCCACGCCAATGATGCACTGTATGCTAATGGGGAGTCTTTCCTCATGAAGACAATAATCGGCAAGCACGCATCTGATATAAAAGATTTGTTATTGATGTTGGTTTGTATTGGTTTAATGCAAAAGGGAGCTGGTTTTGTTCTAATGAGGTGTCTAAGAGTCTTTTAAAAATATGATTTGAATATTGATGGGGCGTCCTGCTTTTTAAGCGTTAAGATATTGCCCATTAAATAAGTTTATTGCATAAGAACAAAAGCATTACGTGAAACTGACTAAGCCTTTTGATAGGGTGGGGTAATATGGATTACCTGGACTAAAAATTCCTCATTAAATATCAGGACAAGTGGATGACAGGTCAAAGTACCTGTTTTATCGTTGCTATGAACTCCTGCCCGATTGAATATAACTGTAATGCATTGAATTGCCTGATCTTATGATGTCCATTCTAAAGCTATACTTTTTGTAATAAAACAACAACTTATGCTTCTGGCACGACACAGAAAGTTTCATCGGTAGACAAAAACCTTAGATTGCACAAAGATCTCATTACCAATGCAAAGAGCCCTGTTTCTTATGATATTTTTTAGTCCGACCTCATATCCCAAAACACACCAAACAGCCGAACACCTCCTGGGAACATCATCTTTAACTCACTATATCATCAGGTTATAGCTACATGGGGTGTTCGGTGGTCAATAAAACACCAAATGAACACCTGCTGAATAATCGATCACCGACCTTATCAGACCTAATACCCCGCCAGCTATATATATAAATTCATGAAACCAACCATTGCGTAATTCCATTCAGAGAGGGGGATCTTGTCATGAACACCTATCAGTAGGGCATCTACGGCTATCTAATCAAAATATCCAAATATGAAAGGAGAATGAGCTTTGCTTAACCAATGCGTACTCACAGGCAATTTAGGCGCGGACCCTGAAGTCTTCTACAACTCCGAAGGGAATCCCGTGACATCGTTCAATCTGGCATTTCAGTCATCGAAAAAGAAAACCGGATGGATCAAGGTGGTGTGCTTCCAGAAGCTCGCTGAGATCGCATCGACCTATCTCCACAAGGGAGCAAGGATCGCAGTCATTGGAACACTCGATCAACACAAATGGCAGACGGATGATGGCACTACAAAGTCCATGTTTCAGGTCATAGCCTCGAGTTTGGAATTCATTCGGACTGATGGCAGGGGATTCAAGGACGGTGAGGGTTCTATGGACGACGTTCCATTTTGATTTCAGGCTACCAGGAGAGGAGGGGGTTAATGGCAATACAGTATAAACTAATTCTTCAGGCAATCGATGTGATGGCAAACGTACTGAGCGCCATCGCAGAGGCATTAAACGGAAGGAG
>DAISYU010000079.1:0-14940 GCA_036825155.1 Thermodesulfobacteriota bacterium
CTATCGTCCCTACATTCACATGAGGTTTCGTCCTCTCAAACTTCTCCTTAGCCATATAACTGTCCTCCTCTAGATACTTTTAAGTGTTCGGAAATGTTTGTGGGTACAGGCTCATAATGAGAGACCTGCATGGTAAACGTTGCCCTTCCCTGTGATAACGAACGCAGGCTTGTAGCGTATCCAAACATCTCTGCAAGGGGCACCTGGCTTGCAATGACCCTCACATCTGCGCGGGTATCCATGCCGAGTACCTTTCCTCGCCTGGAGGACAAATCGTTGATCACATCTCCGATATATTCCACAGGGCTCACCACCTCGACATCCATGATGGGTTCGAGCATAATGGGTCCTGCTTTCTTTAGAGCATTCTTCATGGCCATGGAGCCGGCGATCTTGAATGCCATCTCGGACGAATCCACCTCGTGGTAAGACCCGTCTAACAAGGTAACTCTCACCCCCTGAACCGGATATCCGGCACACGGTCCCGTGTGCATGGACTCTTCGACACCTTTCTTCACCGCAGGAATGTATTCCCTCGGGATGACCCCGCCGGTGATCTTGTCGACAAATTCCATGCCGGTGCCTGATTCCAGGGGTTCGACCTTGATGAGCACGTGAGCATACTGTCCGTGTCCACCGGTCTGCTTGGCATATTTCAGATTTTCCTCGGCACTGCCGGTAATGGATTCCGTGTAGGCAACCTGCGGTTTCCCGACATTTGCTTCAACACTGAATTCGCGCTTGAGCCTGTCTACAATGATCTCGAGGTGCAGCTCGCCCATGCCGGAAATCAGCGTATCGCCAGTATCCTTATCGGAATGGACCTTGAAGGAAGGGTCTTCCATGGACAGGCGTGACAGACCCCCTGCGAGTTTTTCCTGGTCGGCCTTGCTCTTGGGCTCAATTGCGATGGATATGACCGGCTCTGGGAAATCCATGGATTCGAGGATAATGGGGTTTGACGAATCACACAGGCTCTGACCCGTGATGGTGTTCTTCAGTCCCAGAACCGCAGCGATCTCTCCGGCATGCAGGCTCTTTATCTCTTCGCGCTTGTCGGCAAACATGCGGACCAGCCTGCCCATGCGCTCTTTCTTTCCTGTCGTGCTGTTAAATACCGTATCTCCGACACCTATTCCGCCGGAGTACACCCGTATAAAGGTGAGCTGCCCTACGTACGGGTCGTTCATCACCTTGAAGGCAAGGGCGGCAAAGGCTTCATCGTCATCGGGTCTGCGGACGATCTCCTGGCCGTCGTTATCCTTTCCCTTGACTATTCCTGCATCAAGGGGAGAGGGCAGGTAATCGACAATGGCATCGAGCAGCGGCTGCACGCCTTTGTTCTTAAATGCCGAGCCGCACAGGACAGGGGTGATGCTCAGGGTCTGCGTCCCCTTCTTAATAGCCTCTTTTATCCTGGCAGTATCGATTTCCTTACCGTCAAGGTAATCTTCCATGATCGCTTCATCAACATCGCATACAGATTCGATCAGCCGTTCCCGGTAGCCAAGCGCCGCCTCTTGATATTCGGCGGGTATGGAAACCTTCTCAATGGTTGAGCCTTTTGAAGATTCATCGAAGACGAGTGTCTCCATAGCGATGAGGTCAATGACCCCTGAAAAGGTGTCTTCTTTTCCCACCGGCAACTGAAGGGCCACAGGGTTGGCAGAAAGCTTGTTCTTCAGTTCATCCATGACATTGAAGAAGTTTGCACCCACCCGGTCCATCTTGTTGACAAACGCGATCCGGGGAACGTGGTAACGCTGGGCCTGCCGCCAGACCGTTTCAGACTGGGGCTGGACACCGCCTACGGCACAAAACACCCCGACCGTACCGTCGAGCACGCGAAGGCTCCGTTCCACCTCAATGGTGAAATCCACATGGCCGGGGGTATCGATTATATTGATAATATGATCTTTCCACGAACAGGTGGTGGCAGCAGAAGTTATGGTGATTCCGCGTTCCTTTTCCTGCTCCATCCAGTCCATGACGGCCTGGCCGTCATGCACCTCTCCGATCTTGTAACTCTTCCCCGTATAGTAGAGAATCCGCTCAGTCGTCGTGGTCTTACCGGCATCGATGTGGGCCATAATGCCGATATTCCTGAGTTTCTCTATGGGGACCTGTCTCTTCACCGAAATAAACCTCTTTACCAGCGATAATGTGCAAATGCCTTGTTCGCTTCTGCCATCTTATGGGTATCTTCCTTCTTCTTGATGGAAGTGCCCCTGTTGTTGTACGCATCCAAAAGTTCTGTCGCCAGCCGCTCACTCATGGTATTCTCGCTGCGGGAACGCGCTGCGTGAATAATCCAGCGCCGTGCAAGCATGTCTCTTCTGTCCGCCCTCACCTCAGTGGGAACCTGGTAGGTCGCTCCACCGATCCTTCTCGATCTGACCTCTAAAGAGGGCTTAACGTTGTCAAATGCCTTGAAGAATACCTGAAGAGGGTCCTCGCTGGTTTTGGCTGCGAGAATATCGAGCGTGTCGTAGAATATCTTCTCGCTCACCGCCTTTTTTCCATCCCACATGATGCAATTGATGAACTTGCTCACGATCTTGTCCCCGTACTTGGGATCAGGGACGATATCTCTTTTCAGACTTCCTCTCTTCTTTCTTGGCATAACTTACCCTCTACTTCGGTCTCTTGGTTCCATATTTGGATCTTCCCTGACGACGCTCCTGTACGCCTTCAGAGTCCATAACGCCTCGAACGATGTGATATCGTACACCGGGCAGGTCCTTGACACGGCCGCCCCTGATGAGAACCACGGAGTGTTCCTGCAGGTTGTGACCTTCACCCGGAATATACGAGGTGACCTCATACCCGTTGGTGAGCCTCACCCTCGCCACCTTACGCAGTGCGGAATTCGGCTTCTTCGGTGTCGTCGTGTAGACCCTTACGCATACCCCTCTTTTCTGAGGACATGCCTCCAGGGCCCTTGTCTTTTTCTTCTTGATAACCTGTTTTCTTCCGTTCCTAACTAGCTGATTAAGTGTGGGCATTTATGGTCCCCTCTTTTGCATTTAAAAAATTCGCTACTTCCATACTCGGAGTGACGAAGCTTTCTAACAACGGAGGCTTCTTCTGTCAAGGATTTTCTATAGCTGTTCATCATCGAATAAATCCTCTTCTTCAACCTCTACATCTACCTTATGATAAATGGGAAATCCGGTTCCTGCCGGTATGAGTCTGCCCATGATGACATTCTCTTTCAATCCGACAAGATGATCGACCTTTCCCTCCACGCTCGCCTCGGTCAGAACACGGGTGGTTTCCTGGAACGATGCCGCGGAAATAAAGCTCTCCGTGTTCAGAGACGCCTTTGTGATACCAAGCAGGAACGGCTCTGCAACAGCCGGTGTTCCACCGGTTGACACCACCTGTTCGTTCTCCTCGTTGAACGAATACTTGTCCACGAATTCCCCTTCGAGGTTCGTCGTATCGCCGGCATCCTTGATCTTTACCCGTTTGAGCATCTGCCTGACGATCACCTCGATGTGCTTGTCGTTGATTCTCACGCCCTGAAGCCGGTAGACCTCCTGCACCTCGTTCACGAGGTAGCGCGCAAGCTCTTTTTCGCCGCTTATCCGCAGGATGTCGTGCGGGTCCACGGCACCGTCCATGAGCGGTTCGCCCGAACGCACATAGTCACCTTCATGAACAGAGATGTGCTTGGTCTTGGGGATCATGTACTCCTTGGCATTCCCGATCTCCGGGGTAACCACGACCTTGCGTTTTCCCTTGGTGTCCTTGCCGTAGGAGACCTCTCCGTCGATTTCCGTGACGGTTGCGGCCTCTTTGGGTCTGCGTGCCTCAAAGAGCTCGACAACGCGCGGCAGACCACCGGTGATGTCCTTTGTCTTGGTGGTTTCTCTCGGGATCTTCACGAGAACATCGCCTGCAAAGACCTCGTCGCCTTCCTTGACAAAGATGTTTGCGCCGGTGGGAAGGCTGTACCTGGCCTGGTTCTTACTGCCGGGGATCTTCGCAACCTTACCGCCTTCATCCATCACCTGGATCCTCGGCCTCAGGTCGGGATTCTTCGGCTCTATTACGACCGATCTGCTCAGACCGGTGACCTCATCGATGTGTTCCTGTACCGTGATCTCCTCGACGAGGTCTGCATATTTCACCTTGCCGGGAACATCGGTGAGTATCGGGATGGTATACGGATCCCACTCTGCAAGCAGTGAACCTGCTTCAACCTGCTCGCCTTCTTTTACCTTGATCTTGGCACCGTACACGATGGAATACGTCTCACGCTCCCTGCCCTTTTCATCCTCGAGGGCAACCATACCGTTCCGGTTCATGACCACCAGTTCGTTATCGCGGCCTTCCACCACGTTGAGGTTCTTGTACCGTACGATACCGGAATGGTTGAACTTGATGTTCGACTGGCCCACAACCGTAGCGGTACCACCGATATGGAACGTTCTCATGGTGAGCTGGGTGCCCGGCTCACCGATGGACTGTGCTGCAATGATTCCCACCGCCTCGCCGATATTCACCATCCTGCCTCTGGCAAGATCTTTTCCGTAACAACGGGCACAGACGCCGTGTTTGGATCTGCAGGCGAGTGCGGAACGGATTACCACGCTCTCGATACCGGCATCCTCGATCTTTGCCACATGAGACTCGTCGATCATGGTGTTCGCAGGAATGAGTACCTCGCCGGAGTACAGATCACGTACGTCATCGAGAACAACCCTGCCCAGGATTCTCTCTCCGAGGTTCTGGATGATTTCTCCACCTTCCACCAGGGCCTCGATCTCGATACCGTCCAGGGTTCCGCAATCCTCTTCCGTTACCACCACATCATGCGCCACATCCACGAGCCTGCGCGTGAGGTACCCGGAATTGGCCGTCTTCAGCGCGGTATCAGCAAGACCCTTGCGGGCGCCATGGGTCGAAATGAAGTACTCAAGAACATCAAGACCCTCTCTGAAGTTCGACAGGATGGGCGTCTCGATAATCTCGCCCGAGGGCTTTGCCATGAGTCCACGAATCCCGGCCAGCTGTCTGATCTGCTGGGCAGAACCTCTCGCACCGGAGTCCGCCATCATGAAGATGGGATTGAAAGACGGGATCTCTTCCGTTGTTCCATCCGGCTTTGAGATGATGTCCGTCTTGATGGTGTCCATCATGTCGGCGGCGATATGATCGGTTACCTTGGTCCAGATATCGACGATCTTGTTATACCGTTCACCGTCGGTGATCAGACCTTCGTTATACTGGTTGATGATCTGGGCCACATCATCCTTTGCCTTGTCGATGATCGAGGCCTTGGACTTCGGGATCAGCATATCGTCGATACCTATTGATATACCTGCCTTGGTGGCATAGAAGTACCCGAGGTCCTTGATCCTGTCTGCCAACAGAACAGTCTTCTTGTCGCCTGCAACCTTGAAACAGATATCCACAAGGTCTGCAAGTGCCTTCTTGGTCATGGGTTTGTTGATGGCATCGAACGGGATCTCGTCCGGAACGATCTCAGAGAAGATGACCCTGCCCACCGTGGTGTCCACATACTTGTCTCCCATGCGGACCTTTACCTTTGCCTGGATGGAAACCACCCCGGCATCATGTGCGGAGCGGACCTCTTCTGGGCCGAAGAAGATCATTCCTTCGCCCCTGGCCAGCGGTCTCTCTCTCGTAAGGTAGTACACACCGAGCACGATGTCCTGTGTGGGCACGATAACCGGCTTGCCGTTCGCAGGGGAGAGGATATTGTTGGTAGCCATCATCAGGACCCGGGCCTCCACCTGTGCCTCCACACTCAAGGGGACGTGCACAGCCATCTGGTCGCCGTCGAAATCGGCGTTGAAGGCCGAACAGACAAGCGGGTGCAGCTGAAGGGCCTTGCCCTCGATGAGGATCGGCTCAAAGGCCTGGATACCGAGCCGGTGAAGGGTTGGCGCCCGGTTCAGCAGGACCGGGTATTCCTGTACCACCTCTGCGAGGCATTCCCATACTTCAGGGGTTTCACTCTCCACGAGGCGTTTTGCGCTCTTGATGGTACTGACATACCCTTTGTTTTCCAGCTTGTTGTATATGAAGGGCTTGAAGAGCTCGATGGCCATCTTCTTGGGCAGACCGCACTGATGAAGCCTGAGGTCCGGCCCTGCCGTGATAACTGACCGTCCTGAATAATCGACTCGTTTGCCCAGGAGATTCTGCCTGAATCTTCCCTGCTTGCCTTTCAGCATGTCGGACAGGGATTTTAAGGGCCTGCGGTTTGCACCGGTAATGACCCTGCCTCTCCTGCCGTTGTCGAACAGGACATCCACCGCTTCCTGGAGCATCCGCTTCTCGTTTCTCAGGATGATATCAGGGGCGTTGAGTTCCATGAGCCTCTTGAGCCTGTTATTGCGGTTTATCACCCTCCGGTAGAGATCGTTCAGATCGGAGGTAGCGAACCGTCCGCCATCCAGGGGGACAAGCGGCCTCAGGTCAGGCGGCAGTACCGGGATGATCTTGAGTATCATCCACGAAGGATCCTGCCACGGTTTCAGGTAGTCGATCTCATCATGGGTGAGGCGCCGGGATTCTATCAGCCGCTCGATCACCTCGTTTATCTTCGGCAAAATACCTTTCTTGTCTGCATAGGTAAGTGCTTCTTCCCATCTCTTCGTGATCTTTCTGCATTCGGTAAGAATCTCACCCAGGGCCCTTCTGAACTGCTCATCCTTCTCAAGATGGAACCGTTCTTCGATAAAGTTCATCAGGTCACCCGGATCGATTCCCTTGAATACGTTCACCATCCGCAGGCGCCTGGAGAGCTTCTTTTTCTTGGCCTCGCTCTTGGTTCCCTGGATTTCCTCTTTCAGGGAAACGGACAGTGAAAGGATATCGAGGTCCTTGATAAGATCGTCGATGGCCTCGGCACCCATTTTCGCCGTGAAACTGCCGATGCCGTGCTTGTCCACCGCAGCCCTGAACTTGTCCTCGGTCAGGAGTTCGGCCTTTCTCAGTGGTGCATCCTTGGGATCGGTTACGATGTAGCTCTCAAAGTATAGAACCCGCTCGAGCTCTTTGATGGAAAGATCGAGCAGCGCACCGATCTTGCTCGGCAGGCTCTTCAAGAACCAGATGTGCGCCACGGGGGTGGCAAGTTCAATGTGTCCGAGACGCTCGCGGCGGACCCTGGAATCGATAACCTCGACCCCGCACTTTTCGCACACGACCCCGCGGTGTTTCATGCGTTTGTATTTGCCGCAAATACATTCATAACTCTTTATTGGTCCGAAAATCCTGGCGCAGAAGAGGCCATCCCTTTCGGGCTTGAATGTCCGATAATTAATGGTCTCCGGCTTCTTGACCTCCCCATAGGACCATGCCATGATCTTTTCCGGGGACGCCAAACCAATCCTTACGGCCATGTAATTGGAAGGATCTTTGGGTTTTTCAAAATAACTGTATAGGTCTTCCAACCTCTCCCTCCTTAGCTTAGTGCTGTCCCTGGCCTTCGATAAGTCCTATATCGAGGCCAAGGCTTTTGAGTTCTCTCGTGAGAACATTGAACGACTCTGGAATACCGGGTTCCAGCTCATGCTGGCCCTTTACAATGGATTCATACATCCTGGTTCTTCCCGCAACATCATCAGATTTGACGGTCAGGAATTCCTGGAGAGAATATGCCGCGCCATAAGCCTCTATGGCCCAGACCTCCATCTCACCGAGACGCTGTCCGCCGAATTGTGCTTTTCCACCGAGAGGCTGCTGGGTGACCAGAGAATACGGACCGATTGACCGTGCATGAATCTTGTCATCAACCAGGTGATGCAACTTCAGCATATACATGACGCCGACACTCACCTTGGAGTCAAACGGCTCGCCGCTTCTCCCGTCAAACAGGGTTACCTGACCGCGGTCAGCCATTCCCGTGGTGCCCATCACATCCTGGATCTCCTTTTCCGTTGCGGAATCGAAAACCGGAACAGCAACGGTCAGGCCCTCTTCCTGGATCCTGTTGGCAAATTCCAGCAGATCCTCTCGCGTCGCCTTGTCCAGTATCTTATTCACCCGTTTTGAGGAATACACCTTCTTCAGCATGTCTCTGAGTGTTTCCTCGGAGAATTCCTCGGCGATCATCTTGTTTATGGCTTCACCAATGCCGCGGACTGCCCAACCCAGGTGGGTCTCCAGGATCTGTCCAACGTTCATTCTCGACGGCACGCCGAGTGGGTTGAGAACGATATCCACTGGTCTTCCGTCGTCAAAGAACGGCATGTCTTCTTCGGGAAGGATACGGGATATCACGCCCTTGTTTCCGTGACGGCCCGCCATCTTGTCGCCGACAGAGAGCTTCCGTTTGATGGCAACATAGACCTTCACCATCTTATTGACGCCCGGAGGCAGGTCATCGCCGGCGCTCAACTTCTCAATCTTTGAATCATAAAAATCGTTGATGAGCTTCTTCTGGTGATCGAGCCGCATAATGACCTGCTCGATCTGGTGTTCAGTGTCGGAGGTGTCACCAACGCGGATATCCTTGAAATCATCGATGCTCAGCTGCTCGAGCATCTCCTTGGCGATTGCCGTGCCGGACTTGGCTATGATGGTATCGCCGAGGTGCGACAAGAGCGGTGCGGAAAGCTTCTTGCCCACCAGGAGGTTCTCCATTCTCTTTCGGGCTGCTTCGGTGATGATGGTGATCTCATCCTCCTGGTCCTTTTTGAGTTCTTCAATCTCACCATTCTCGATCTGAATGGTCCGCTCGTCCTTTTCCTGCCCGCGCCTGTTGAAGACCCTGGCATCGATCACGGTCCCTTCTATCCCGGGAGGAACTCTCAGCGAACTGTCCTTTACCTCGCTCGCCTTTTCTCCGAATATGGCCCTGAGAAGCTTTTCCTCAGGGGAGAGCTGTGTCTCGCCCTTTGGCGTGACCTTGCCCACGAGAATATCGCCCGGCTTCACTTCTGCCCCGATCCTGACGATTCCCGAATCATCGAGATCTTTCAGTGCCTCTTCCCCGGCATTGGGTATATCCCTGGTGATCTCTTCGCTTCCGAGTTTGACATCGCGGGCCATGACCTCGAATTCTTCAATATGGACAGAGGTATAGAAATCTTCCTTGACGACCCGTTCACTGATGAGGATGGCGTCCTCGTAGTTGTATCCGCCCCAGGGCATGAATGCCACCACGAGGTTCCTGCCAAGGGCCAGTTCTCCATCCCTGGTGGCAGGTCCGTCTGCTATGATCTCACCGGCATTGATCCTCTGGCCCAGTTTCACGATAGGCTTCTGGTTGAACGAGGTATTCTGGTTGGCCCGTTTGAACTTGATGAGCCGGTAGATATCGATACCGGTATCTTCAGGATTATCGCCGATGTCGTCTGCCATGATCACAATACGTTCGCTGTCGACATCCTGCACCACCCCGCCCCGTTTTGACACGACACACACGCCGGAGTCGCGGGCAACGACCTGTTCCATGCCCGTGCCCACCATCGGCGGCCGTGCAAAGAGCAGCGGTACTGCCTGACGCTGCATGTTGGATCCCATCAGCGCCCTGTTCGCGTCATCATGCTCGAGGAAAGGCACGAGGTTTGCCGAAACGGAGAAGAGCTGGTTTGTCGCCACGTCCATCATGCTGACCTGCTCCCTGTTCACGGTCCCGTACTCACCGTTGCGCACGCGAACCCGTACCATGTCGGCAATGATCCGATTGTCCTTGTCCAACGGCTCGGTGGCCTGGACGATGACCTCTTCATCCTCTTCTATGGCGCTCAAGTAGCGGATGTTTTCCGTCACAACCCCATCCTTTACCTCGTAGTACGGGGTTTCGATAAAACCGAATTCGTTCACCCTCGCATAGGTGCTCAGGGATACGATGAGGCCGATATTGGGGCCTTCAGGGGTTTCGATGGGGCATACCCTGCCGTAGTGGGACGGATGAACGTCGCGCACCTCGAAGACGGCACGTTCCCTTGTCAGACCGCCCGGTCCCAGCGCGGAGAGTCTCCGCTTGTGGGTAATGGCGGAAAGAGGATTCGTCTGATCCATGAACTGGCTGAGCTGTCCGGAGCCGAAGAACTCCCTGATTACAGCGCTCACCGGTTTCGGATTGATAAGGTTGTTGGGCATCATGGTCTCAACATCCTGAAGACTCATGCGTTCCTTTATCGCCCTCTCCATCCTGACGAGGCCAATACGGTACTGATTTTCCAACAGTTCGCCCACGGAACGGACGCGTCTGTTCGACATGTGGTCAATGTCGTCAACGGCTCTGCCGGCAACACCGTCCCGCAGTTCCAACAGGTATTTCACGGTAAAGAGGATGTCTTCCTTCCTCAGGACCGTATAATCAATGGGCGCTTCTTCAACGCTGATGCCCAGTTTCTGATTGATCTTCATCCTGCCCACGCGTGAGAGATCATAGTAGGAGGGATTGAAGAACAGGTTCTCGAAGAAATGGGACGCGATCTCCAGGGTCGGAGGGTTCGAAGGTCTCAGCCTGCGATAGATCTCGATAATGGCCTCTTCCTCGGTATCCACCTTGTCAAGGGACAGGGTCCTTGTCAGAGAAGAGCTGTAGTTGACATCATCAAAGAAGATCGTCGTGATCTCACTTATTTTTCCGGAACGGACCTTCTCCAGGATCTCTTCGGTTATCTCCTGGTTGGCATCGGCAATGATCTCACCTGTTTCATAGTTCACCACATCGGCACACAGGATCTTGCCGAGAAGTTCCTTCTCTTCAAGGGCAACAGGCTCCAGTACTTCATCCTTGAGTTTCTTGATAGTCTTCTGGGTGATCTTCCGCCCTGCCTTGACGACGATCTCATCGCTTCCCTTGATCTTTATGTCGTTCTCGGCCTTGAGTCCCTCGAGGTGCTCTATATCTATGTGCTTGAGCACCATCTCACCGGTCAGTTCAAACCGGTGCCTGGGATAGTACATGGAAAGGATATCCTGATTGCTGAACCCCATTGCCTTGAGCAATGTGGTAACGGGCATCTTTCGCCTTCTGTCGATCCGCAGATACAGAATGCCTTTCGCATCAAAATCGAGATCGATCCAGGAACCCCTGGCCGGGATAATCCGTGCGGAAAACAGGACCTTTCCCCCTGTCTGTGCCCGTGCGGTCGTCTTGTCGAAAAAGATTCCGGGCGATCGGTGCAGCTGGTTCACGATGACACGTTCGGTACCGTTGATAATGAACGTCGAACTCGGGGTCATGAGCGGTATCTCGCCGAAATACACTTCCTGTTCTTTGATATCGCGGATGCTCTGGGTACCGGTCTCTTCATCGCGGTCCCAGACCACAAGACGTACCTTGAGCGTCACAGCAGCCGCATAGGTGAGACCCTTCTGGATGCACTCATCCATGTCGTACTTGGGCTCACCAAGACGGTATTCAACAAATTCCAACGATGCATCCTCATTAAAATCCTTAATAGGGAAAACGGATTTAAATACCGTCTGAAGACCACGTTCTTCCCTATTCTCAGGTGGAACGTCTTTTTGCAAAAAGGTGCTGTAGGATTTCTTCGGCAACTCCACCAGGTCGGGGATATCGACAATATCCTGCCTTTTTGCAAAACTCTTCCGCCTTATCTGTGGATTTAATAGGATTTCTTCGATCATCTTCGGTCTTCCTTTTTGGGTTATCTTTTTTCTCTTACTAATAGAAGAAAGGGGTTGGTCCAGACCAACCCCACTTGACCTGATCTATCTAGTTATCGCTACTTAATCTCTACAGTAGCGCCTACTTCCTCCAGCTTCTTCTTTGCATCTTCAGCATCCTCTTTCGAGACGCCTTCCTTGATGGCTTTCGGTGCACCTTCAACAGCTTCTTTTGCCTCCTTGAGGCCGAGGTCTGTCAGTGCACGTACCACCTTGATGACCTGGATCTTCTGGGCGCCGACATCCTTGAGCACGACATCAAACTCTGTCTTTTCTTCAGCGGCCTCGGCAGCAGGAGCTGCAGCACCCGGAGCAGCTGCCACAGCAGCAACCGGTGCAGCGGCGCTTACGCCGAACTTGTCTTCCAGTTCCTTTACCAACTCTGCCAGTTCAAGCACAGTCATGTTCTCGATATATTTAACAACATCTTCACGTGTAATATCTGCCATCATTATTCTCCTTGCATCTTTTGGTTTTCAATTGCTTTTAATACATACAGCAGTTGCCGCGGCATAGCAGCGAGCACCCCGACAAAATTGGTGATGGGTGCATTCAAAGAACCGAGCATCTTTGCCAGAAGGACTTCCTTGCTCGGCATCTTTGCAAGCGACTGGATCCTGTCAAGATCAAGCACCTGCGTTCCCAGTATTCCGCCCTGGATCTCGAGCGCCTCATTATCCTTGGCAAAATCAACCAAGGCCTTGGCGACCCCGAGTGGGTCTCCCTTTACCATCGCAATTGCAGTGGGACCGATGAAAAGATCGTTGACCACATCGGCAGAAGTATCCTTTGCAGCCCTGCGCAGCAGTGTGTTCTTGACTACCTTGAACGTTCCGCCTGCGCCCTTGATGCTTTTCCTCAGCTTCGTGATCTTCTCAACGTTCAGCCCGATGTAATCGGTCACGAAGACAGCCTGGGATTCTCCCAGATCTTCGTGCAATTGCGTCACCAGTTCTTTTTTTTCATCTTTTCTCAATGTAAATACCTCACCCCTTTCTTTTTAAGATTTATCCTGTCAAAGGGTGCCTAGGGGATTCCCAGATCTCGGCGGGCAACCATTAAGTCCGCATCACAAGAACGGACACCCGCTGTCTTTGACCAGGATGTATTTTTTTATTTCAACAGCAGAGAAACCTCAATGGGGTCGACTTTTACACCAGGACCCATGGTGCTTGATACTGCAACACTCTTGAGATATGCGCCCTTGCTGGATGACGGCTTGAGCTTCATGATCATCTCGAGCAGGGCCTTTAAGTTGTCGATTATCTTATCCTTGCCGAACGAGACCTTGCCGATGGCACAATGGACAACTCCCACCTTGTCGACGCGGAAGTCCACGCGGCCTGCCTTCATCTCTTCAACCGCCTTTGCAACCTCAAAGGTGACGGTACCAAGCTTCGGGTTCGGCATCATGCCTCTGGGACCGAGAACGCGTCCCAGCTTTCCGACAACACCCATCATATCCGGGGTGGCAATAACCTTGTCAAAATCCAGCCAACCACCTTGTATCTTCTCCGCGAGGTCCTCTGCCCCTGCAAAGTCAGCACCGGCATCGAGGGCTTCCTTTTCCTTCTCGCCCTTTGCAAATACCAGGACTCTGGTTGTCTTGCCGGTCCCGTGGGGCAGCACGATGGAACCACGTACCATCTGATCCGCATGGCGGGGATCAACACCGAGCCTGAGGGCCACATCGACACTTTCGTCAAATTTTGCATATGCGTTGTCCAGCACCAGTACGAGCGCGTCATCAAAGGTATATTTCTTCTGAGGGTCTATCTTCTGCCTGACCTCAATATATTTTTTACCACTTTTCGCCATTGATACATCTCCTCTAGTCAACAATTTCTATTCCCATGCTCCGCGCAGTACCGGCGATGATTCTCACAGCCATGTCCATGTCCTCGGTATTGAGATCCTTCATTTTCTGTGTCGCGATCTCTTTGAGCTGGTCTGTTGTGAGCTTTGCAACCTTATCCAGATTGGGATTAGACGATCCGCTATCTATGCCGGCAGCCTTGAGCAGCAACGTGGAAGCCGGCGGACTTTTTGTGATAAAGCTAAAGGAGCGGTCTTTATATACAGAGATCTCTACAGGTATTTTATATCCCCTCTGCTTTTCGGTTGCAGCGTTGAATGCCTTGCAAAATTCCATAATATTCACGCCATGCTGGCCCAGTGCGGGCCCAACGGGCGGTGAGGGTTTTGCCTCGCCTGCGGGTATATGAATCTTAATCTTCGCCATCATCTGTTTAGCCATATGTTACCCCTTAGATCTATTTCTTGGTAATCTGATCAAAATTAAGTTCAACAGGTGTGGATCTTCCAAAAATACTCACCAAGACCCTGACCTTACCCTTATCAGGCTTGGTGTCGTCCACAACGCCACTGAAATTCTGGAATGGTCCTTCGTTTACCGTTACCTCATCACCAATGGAAAACTCACACTGGTATGCCCGGCTCTGCACCCCTTCTTCGAGTTGTGCTCTCAAGGTCTCGACCTCTTCATCCGGAATGGTAGACGGCGATGTTCTCCCGCCGACAAAGCCCGTGACCTTGGGCGTGTTCATCACTACGTGCCACGTTTTATCGGTCAACGCCATTTTCACGAGGATGTAACCCGGAAAATACTTTCTGTTCGCCCCCTTCTTTTTGCCCTGTGCGGCCTTGTTGATCTTTTCGGAGGGAACGAGTATACCGGAGAAATAGTCCTCCACATTATAGGCCTTCACCCGCTCTTCCAGGGATCTCTTCGCCTTGAACTCATAGTTCGAATGAGTATGTACTACATACCACTTATGTTCTTCCATACCTGTCAACTCAACACAAGCCTGATTACCTGGGAGAGCCCAAAGTCAATGACCCAGAGGAACATCGATATGATCCCGCTCAAGACCAGGACAGCGATCGTACCGCTCATGATCTCCTTCCTGCCGGTCCAGGTAACCTTGCCCAGTTCCGCTCTGACTTCTTTAAGAAATCGTTTTATTTTTTCCATATATCAACCAAACTGGCAGGCCAGGAGGGACTCGAACCCCCAGCATCCGGATTTGGAGTCCGGCGCTCTACCAATTAGAGCTACTGGCCTGCACTCTTTTATTTCGTTTCTTTGTGTACCGTATGCGTCCGGCAGAACGGACAGTATTTCTTCAACTCCAGCTTGTCTGTCGTTTTCTTCTTATTTCTCGTCGACATATAATTACGTCGCTTACATTCGCCACATGCCAAGGTAACATTATCTCTCATTGATCCGGTCCTATTCTATAACCTTGACGATAACGCCCGAGGCGACGGTCCTGCCGCCCTCACGGA
>DAISYU010000080.1:0-14868 GCA_036825155.1 Thermodesulfobacteriota bacterium
CCCCGGTCTATGTCGGCCAGATGTGCAGTGATCTCGCGGATGGCATCTATGTTGTGCATCCCGTTGAACTTCTCCGAGTTCACGAGGACACCTTCCCCTTCGTATGCGCATTCCATGGTCTTGCCATCGAGATCTTCCCCCTCGGGCTGTATGACCACGATGATGTCAAGATCGTATTTTTTGGCGAACTCGAAGTCTCTCTGATCGTGGGATGGAACAGCCATGACTGCCCCGGTTCCGTAGTCGTACAGGACAAAGTTGGCAACGAATATGGGCATCCTGAATCCTGTCAGCGGATTTATGCAGTACCTTCCGGTAAAGACACCCTCTTTTTCGTACAGATCCGATGTGCGGGTGAAGGTGTCCACCATAAGGGTCTTGTCCACGAATGTCTTCACGGCATCTTCCTGGCCTGTTCCTGCCGGCAGTGTCTTGACGAGGGGATGCTCCGGGGCAAGGCTCATGAATGTTGCACCGAACAGGGTGTCAGGCCGGGTGGTGAAT
This sequence comes from Thermodesulfobacteriota bacterium, assembly GCA_036825155.1. Lineage (GTDB taxonomy): Bacteria > Desulfobacterota > Desulfomonilia > UBA1062 > UBA1062 > DSAD01. The sequence continues at coordinate 505 of DAISYU010000080.1, forward strand.
ACCTCTATGTCGTCTGACGTCCCCTCGATCTGGAATCGGATAAGGGTCCCGGTGCTTCTGCCGATCCAGTTTCGCTGCATACTGAGCACGCGGTCGGGCCATCCGTTCCTCAGCTTTTCGATGTTGTCCAGCAGTTCCTGCGCATACCGGGTGATCCTGAAAAACCACTGGTCATGTTCCTTGAGGAGGACCTGGGTCCCGCATCGCCAGCACAGGCCTTCTTCCACCTGTTCGTTTGCCAGCACTGTCTTGCACTTCTCGCACCAGTTCAAAAATGTCCGGTCCTTGTATACCAGGCCCTTGTTATACATCTGGATGAAGAAGAGCTGTTCCCACCGGTAATAATCCTGGTCGCAGGTGGCAAACTCTCTGTCCCAGTCATAACTGAATCCCATTTTCTTAAGCTGGACTTCCATGTATTCAATGTTTTCATAGGTCCATTTCTTCGGATGAATCTTGCTCGCAATCGCCGCATTCTCCGCAGGCATGCCAAAGGCGTCCCAGCCCATGGGGTGCAGGACATTAAACCCGTTCATCCTCTTATATCTGGCTACCACATCTCCTATGGTGTAGTTCCGCACATGGCCCATGTGGATACGGCCGGATGGGTAGGGGAACATCTCGAGCAGGTAGTATTTCGGTTTGTTCGCATCAGCTTCGACCTTGAAGAGACTGGTTTCTTCCCAGATTTTCTGCCATTTGGATTCAATAGACTGTGGGTTGTAGTCCGTGGTCATCTTTCCCTCCCAGTAAATAGTGGTTGCATCATTATCATATCACCTCGTTGGTAGTCCAGTATGGTATTTAAGGATTACAGACATGTATGGATCCCGTTACATGGTCTGCTGCTTCGTGATGAGAGCTAAAACATCTTAAAATGAGGCGGTTTTTCCGTAATAAGCAGGGTTTCCGCTTATTTCTCCTTGCAATTCATGTCCATATTGATATGTATGTGTAGACTATGAGATGGTTCAAGTTTGTTATTGGTATTGTTGTCATCTGTTGTCTTGCAGGTGCGCTGTGGTCCTACTGGTTTATTTTCCGCGGGCTCCCTTCCATCAATGAGCTGAAGAATGTGGCGCCCACCAAGCTCAGCAAGGTAATAGCCGCTGATGGAAGTACCATGGCATACTTTCCTCCGGAAGGAATGATCATCCTGAACGGCCAGGACGTTTCCCCCAGGTTTAAACAGGCATTCATCTCGGCAGAGGATGCCACGTTCTATAAACACGCAGGCCTCGATCTCAAGAGGATCTTCTCTGCCCTGATGGCCGACATCCGTGCAGCCTCATATGTCCAGGGGGCATCGACGATTACGCAGCAGGTTGTGCGTTCGTATCTTCTCAGCCGGAAAAAAACCATAACGAGGAAGCTCAAGGAGATCTTCCTTGCCCTAAGGATCGAGAAAACTCTGTCCAAGGATCAGATCCTCAATCTCTACCTTGACCGTCTCTATCTGGGAAGCGGAGCATACGGCGTGGGCGCAGCTGCCTTGAGGTACTTCGGAAAAGAGTGCAGGGAACTGACACTGGCGGAAATGTCGTTCATCGCAGGGCTTGCCCCGGCGCCGGCCCGGTATTCACCGCTGAACAATTTCCCTGCAGCAAAGATACGGCAGAAATATGTTCTTACCCGCATGACCCAGGAAGGCTACATTACCGATGCCGAGGCATCCGACGCATTCACCGAACCATTGAGGATAACCGCCCAGTCGGTTGCCCTCTTTACTCAATACCCCTATGTCTCTGATTATGTGAAGACACTGGTGACGCAGAGATTCGGTGAGGCAATATTCGATAAGGGTGTGAATATTCAGGCCTCCATTTCTCCACAACTCCAGACTGCCGCAAGACAGGCAGTGAGAAAAGGCATTATCGATCTCGAGATGAGACAGGGCATATACCGGGGTGCCGAGAAGGGTGTCAGCCCGACGCAGAAGGAACGGATGTTCGCCTTTCAGGAGAATCAGATCGCCTGGAGGGGCCTTGAGCTCTATGAGCTCTACTGGGCCGAGGTGGTTAATATTTCACCCCTGATTGTTGATATCGGAGAGAAAAACGTCACACTCGGTGCGGAGAGTTTTGACTGGGTAAACCCAAAAGGCACATGGAATCCCGGGGAGGTCCTCGAGATCTCAGATGTGATCCGCATCTGTTATACCCCCAAAGGATTTGTTCTCTCGCAGGAGCCGCGTGTTCAGGCAGCCCTGGTGGCCTTTGATCTGGAAAATTCCAAGGTTCTTTCTGTAGTGGGGGGATTTGACTATACCCAGAGCCAATTCAACAGGGCCATTTATGCAAAGCGGCAGAGTGGTTCTGCAATAAAACCGTTTATCTATGCAGCTGCGATTGACAAGGGCCTCACCCCTGCCACCATTATCTTCGACACCCCGATTACCTATAAGTCCGAAGAGGACGAAGAGACGTGGAGGCCGAAGAACTATGAAGACAAATTCTACGGCCCCACCACACTGAGAACCGGCCTGGTGTTGTCTCGCAACGTAGTCACCGTAAAGATTCTCAAGGATATCGGGCTCGGCTATACCATAGGATACCTGGATCGCTTCGATCTGGGAACGGCATTGCCCAGGGATCTTTCGCTGGCATTGGGCTCCGGTGTTCTGACCCCCTATAATCTCTTAAAGGCATATGCGACATTTGCTACGTACGGAGTACGTTTTGATCCGCATCTGATCGACTACATAACACAGATCGACGTGGGCCCTATCTTTACGGCAAAGAACGACCGGATTATGGGTGAGGAACCTGATGCAGGTGCTAAGAAACAGGTGATGTCGGAACAGACGGCATACATCATTACAAATATACTCGACGAGGTGGTGCAGGACGGGACCGGCTGGCGTGCCCGTGCCCTCAAAAGGCCGGTAGCCGGCAAGACGGGAACCAGTGACGACAACAGGGACGCATGGTTTGTCGGTTATACCCCGGAGATCCTGTGCGGGGTATGGGTAGGCTATGACGACATGATACCATTGGGAGAGAACGAGACCGGAAGCAGGGCTGCATGTCCCATCTTTGTGGACTTCATGGAGGTTGCCCTCAAGGACAGGCCTGTGCATGATTTCAGGGTGCCTGACGGGATCGTGTTTGCCAGGGTTGACACACGGACCGGCAGGCTTGCCAATGAGAGATCAAAAAATGTTCGGTTTGAGTGTTTCAAGGAAGGCAACCTGCCGCCGAAAGAACAATCCGGATACGACGAGCTTCTGCTCAAGGAGGTCTATTGATGAAAAAAGCAGGGACCTTTCTCATCGTAGCGATGATTCTCTTTCCTCTTAGCGGGTTTGCCGAAGATATAACGCTGGTGAAGCGTGCCAAACGTGTGGAGAGCCTCCAATCGACTCCTTACAAGGTGCAGGAAGGAGACACCCTCTGGAAGATTTTCCTGAAGGACTTCGAGGCAAAGAGCGAAGATATGCCCTATCTCTACAAGCAATTCAGAGAGCTCAATCCCCGGATCAAGGATCTGAACCATATCCGTGCAGGACAGAAGGTCATCATTCCCCGCATGCCGCAGCAGGGGCAGGAGATGTCCGTGAAGGCTGCTTCACCTGAAGTCTTTGTGATGAAACGGGGGCAGCACCTTGCCATGGTGCTCAGAGAGATCTACGGCCTTCCCGACAGGCTTATCTTCAATGAATATCTCAACCTGATCAAAGAGCTGAATCCAGAGATAGAAGATTTGAATCACGTGGAGCCCGGTCAGAAGATAAAGATGCCGAGGATGGATGAGGTCATCGGTGCTGCCAAGCGGGCGGAAAAGCAAGTGGTGGCTGTCAAAACAGACGAACAGCAGGAGCCTGAAGAATCAAAAGAAGAGACCATCTCCCCCGGGGAAAAGGAGATCAGCACTGTACAAAAAGAACCCCTGGAAGAAGAACCTGAGACCAGCGAGGTCGTGATTGTCGAGTCACCGGAGATACAGGAGGACCTGAAACCCGAAGAGACCAAAGAAGTCGAGGTTGCCCCGGTTGAGCCGGAAAAGATCAAAGAGATGCCGGTAGAAAAGGCCGCCAGGGTGGAGCGTGAAGTATCACAGCCGGCACCTCAGGTTGCTCAGCAGGAAGCACAAACACAGGCCCCGGTCGTGAAAGAGAGCAGGGGTGAAGACGAGAAAAAGCAGCGTGCAACGCGTCTCGTACGAAATACCCTGATGCCGGCGTTGACCCAGATGGGGGGCAGCCGGAAAGACGAAGGCACCTACTTCATGCCCATGGCGGGGGGAAGCAGCATCTCCATCGATGCGAGCGAGATTCCCGTTATGGAACTCGATACCGGGAGACGGGTCATCCTTGATGTAAACAACAAGATCTCCCCCGAGGTGAAAGACCTGCTCGAAAAGACGTTTCCCGCCTGCAGGATAATATCCGGCCCGGTGAATGACCTTGAAGAGGTGATGGACCAGGTCTTGAGTGTTTCAGGTTACTTCTCCATCAACAAGGATCCCGGCCCGCTGCTCGTGGGAGAGGAGGAAAAGGTACGGTTCTTCGGCAAGTGGATCGTGTACAAGGATTACTCCCGGCACAACGTGTTTGTCGTGAACATCCTCTCCGATAAGGACAAACGAACCCCCAAGACGATTCAGGACTATGCGTCCCGCTTCGGCATAGATCTCATAGAATTAGGGGGTGAGGAGACTGACTCTGTTCCTCAGGGAAAGGATCTTGTCAAGAAATTGGACCATTCCTATACCGCCCTGTTCGATGAATTGGGCGTTTCCTATGATACGGACAAGGTGCTCGATCTCATCTCCCTCGATGCGCTCAAGATCACCTACAAGGCTCCCCTTTTAGTGAACCGTGTTGTCTTCACCGACGACCTGCCAGACGATACCATGTCAGACCTGCTGAAACAGAAAGGCTACCGGGTGATCCATACAAAGAGCACGACGCTCAAAGAGGTCCTTGATGCAGTTGAGGTCGCTCCTGAAGGACCTCCTGTCAGGATAACGGTTGCACAGAGCAGATCAGAGCTCGAACTGCCTGCCTTGAAGGTCGGGGACAGCATCATCCTGGAGAGGGGCATTGATCGTGATATCGCAAACTACCTCGTGTCCCAGGGCAGTCACATCCTGGCATGGTAGTTTCTTGAGTTTTTCCCCGGAACCGGCCGTATGTTCATTTTCTGCCAAGAGCAGCTGAAATGAAACACCCGCCGTCTCCCGAGCTGGAAGATGGTTCCTCCGTGGTGGTGAAGGTCCAGGTATAATCCGTATCATAGCTGATACCGTAGGCGAACCGGTCTTCAATATCCGTGCCCAGGCGTGCCGTATAGGTGGTGGCATAGTCGAGGTCGGTATCCGGGGTGAATACGGCGAATGCACCGCTTTCATAGCTGATGGTGCCCGATACCGGGGTGCTTCCGTCAGTGATCGTAAAGGTGGCTGAGGTTATGGTGTCGGGATCCATCTCCGTCGAGAACATGGCCATGATGTTTGAGTCAATGGCGACGCCTGTTGCGTCACCGACAGGACTCGTGGCACATACCAGAGGATACCGCTCGTCATCTACCAGGACAAGGCTGACAAAGGTCCCCCCGTTTCCCACGGTAAAGATATCTCGCATGGAAGTCCCTGATATGCCGAGCAGGGGGGCAGGACTTGAAGGGCTTATGAGGTCCGACTGCGAGGACCAGGCGCTTCCATCGAAGTGGAAGATCGTGCCGTAGCCTGACACCTGCCCCACAGCATATATGTTGCAGGCAGATGCACCCCATACTTCATTGAGAACGATGGAGGGCGACAGCTCGCTTGAGAGGAGAACCCATATGTCTCCGTTGTACCAGATGATGGTCCCTTCCTCCCCCACGGCAAAGACTGAATTTGCCGCATAGCCCCAGATGCCATTCAGGCTGATATCCTGCGTGGTGGTCGTCTCGAATTGCGCCCAGGTACTCCCGTCATAGTGGAGCAGGGTGAAGAAGTCTCCCACAACAAATACGTCGGTTGCGGAGCTGCCCCAGACGGCATTGAGGCTATAGCTTGTTCCGCTGGTCTGTGGCGTCCAGGTGTCTCCGTCATAGTGCAGGATGGTGCCGGTGTCTCCCACGGCAAAGACATTGTCTGCGGAGCTGCCCCATATGGCGTTGAGGTTGGCCCCCGCAGTGTTCTGTTGTGTCCAGCTAGTGCCGTTGTAGTGGATGATGGTTTCATTATCTCCCGCAGCGAAGACATCGCTTCCAGAGGTCCCCCACACCCCGTTCAGATTGTAGATGGTCCCGCTGGTCTGTGGTGTCCAGGTGCTGCCGTCTTGGTAGATGATGGTGCCGAATTCACCCACGCAGAAGATCTCGGTAGTAATGTTGTCGGGCCATGAACCAGCTGTGATGGATGAGGTGGTCCATACAGCAGTGAGATTCTGGGGAGTAGGTATATCACTCGGGTCCGTCTGTATCCATTGCTGCGCAAGGATTGCTTGGGGTATTAGCAGGATAAGGGCAAAGAAGATGAGACCCCAAGTCCATTTGCCAGAGAAGTTATTCATCATCGCACCTTCCTTCTGACGTGCCGCGGGTATGCAAGGCCCCGGCAGTCACAAAGCATAGCATGACTATACTATAAAGATCTGCTTACGTGATTTCAAATAGAATCTGGACTGACAGAGATGTTCCCTGCCCTCAGCGGTGATATATCGTGATCTCATCCCCGGGATAGATCTGGGCTGTGGAAGAAAGCTGATTCCAGCGAATGACATCGTTCAAGGAGACCTCGAACTGTTTGGAAATACCCCAGATGGTGTCCCCTTTCTTCACGAGGTACTGCGTATGCCGTTTGTGAGATGTCCCTAGAGGCTTCGGGGGGATATTGAGCACCATGTTCGGATAGATCCGTTCCGGGTCTTCCAGGTTGTTCACCGCGAGGATATCCTGCACGCTCACCCCTCGCTGCCGGGAGATGCTCTTTATGGTATCACCCTTGGCAACCACATAGGTATGTTTCCCCCTCGGTTTGTCTGCAACCGTGTTTTTCGGTATGACGAGCACGTTGCCGATGGTGAGGATGTCGCCAGGTCGCATCCTGTTGGCCTGGGCGATGGTCTTTGTCTGGGAAGAGTATTTCCTGGCAAGAGCAGACAAGGTATCCCCTTTTCTGATCGTGTGCGTGACATACTCGATGTGCGGCTTGTTGATACTGGAAAGGTATTCGGATACCATGTCAGCTTTTCCGGCGGGGATCTTCAGTTCGTACTGTCTGGTCATCGGCGGCGTGCACCCACGTATGAGTTCCGGGTTCAGACTCGTGAGATGATCCTGCGACACGCCGATCACCTCTGCGATCTCGTCAAGGTAGGTAAAGGTGCTGATGGTTACGGTTTCATGACCTCCTTCGGAGAGCTCCACCGGATCGGGAATCGGCAGACCGTATTTTTCCCTGTCCCTTGCCATGACAAGTGTTGCGGCAAATTTCGGGACGTAAGCAAGGGTCTCCCTCTTGATGGGCATGCCTCGAGAGATATCCCAGAAGCACTCGATATCCGGGTTGCGTCTCTTTATTCTGAGGATCGTACCTTCACCTGCATTGTATGCCGCACTGGCCAGCAGCCAGTCGTCAAAGAGGGAATGCAGGTGTTTCAGGTACTGAGCTGCGGCCATGGTTGATTTATCGAGATCCCTTCGTTCGTCCACCCAGGTGTTTATCCTCAGTCCATACCGCCTCGCTGTCCCTGACATGAACTGCCAGTATCCGGTTGCCCCGGCATGGGATATGGCGTTTGGATTGCCGCCGCTTTCCACAAGAGAAAGGTACACGAGATCAGTGGGCAGTCCCTGTTCATTGAAGATCTCTTCCATTCTGGGTCTGACCTTGTCGAATCGGGTCAGGGTCGCCTGGAAATATTTCTGGTCGGTCCTGGACATCCTCTCTATCCACTGCTGAACCCTGTAGTTGACCTCGAAGTCGATGTCGTATGTCGGCGGGAGAGGTTCGTCGATTACCTCTGCCTGCAGATTCTCCTGTGGAGTCGGTTCCGCAACCTCCACATCAATGGAGGGTTTGATCACCTCAAAAGGGGGGGTGTTTATCTCCGGAAGGGCTTCCACCCGGGAAGGTGCATGAGTAACAGTGTGACTGCACGCAGAGAAAGTTAACAGTATTGTGAGTAATAGGATTGCCCTTGATATCATGGCTGTTCAACAACCTCCGAAGGATGTATATTTACATGGAATGCATGAACCCTTCAATGTTTTTTTTCATCTAAAATATCGGATGAAAAAAACCGATACTTGACGATAATGTGTTGATCGTTGTAAAGGAGACGAAAAATTATGAACTTACCAGTTGTTCAGCACAATACTGCTTCCGCCCTGATAAACAAGTTCGAGCGCTTTCCGGTGCTCAGCAAGGAAGAAGAGCTCGATCTGGCTGTGCGCCTCTGGGAACACAATGATATAGATGCTGCACAGGCTCTGATTACCGCAAATCTGCGTAATGTAGTACGCATCGCCATGGATTATTCGGGGTACGGCCTTCCCCTGGAAGACATCGTGCAGGAAGGGACCATCGGGTTGATGGTGGCGGTGAAAAAATTTGATCCGCACAAGGGATATCGCCTCATGACCTACGCCGTCTGGTGGATAAAGGCCATGATTCATGACTATATAATGAAATTCTACTCTCAGGTCAAACTGGGGACTACCAAACTTCAGAAGAGGTTGTTCTATGGACTGAACAAGCTCTCTGCTGAGGAAGATGTCATGGATGAAAATATCGAGGGGCGCTCAAAGGCAATCTCAGCACGGCTCGATGCAAATCCTCAGCAGGTGGAGGAAATCATCACGAGACTCACGCATCGGGATCAGTCTCTGGATACCCCGATGGCAGACGGCAGTGATGCGAGCTTCATGGATTTCCTTGTGGATACCAGGGCAAACCCTGAGGACAAGGTGATGGAGTCTCAGCGGGCGACGTACGTGAAGAACCAGATCCACCTGGCGTTGTCTAAACTGTCGGATCGCGAGAAGGATATCGCCCGGCAAAGGCTCATGGCAGACAATCCCCAGACCCTTGAAGAACTGGGGAAACAGTATAATATCTCCAAAGAACGTGTACGGCAGATTGAAAACAATGTGAAGGCAAAACTGAAAAAGACTCTGGCCGGAGACCTGGAATTCTTAATGGCCTAAGGTGTTATGATCATGAGCAGTGAGAGGAGACACCCATTACGTGATATCCTGTACCTGCAGGATAGAATGAACAGGGTATTTGAAGAGAGTTTACGGGAAAGCGGAGTTTATAGAACCCCGGGACAGTGGATCCCTCATGTGGATGTTTTTGAAGACGATGTGTCTGTGACCATCAAGGCGGAACTTCCCGGGGTACACCGGGAGGATATCATCCTCGATGTATCAGGCGGCGTACTCACCCTGAGCGGTAAGAAGAATTATGCCCATGACGATCAGACCGAGAGCTACCACATGATAGAACGGCAGTACGGCTCTTTTCGAAGATCGTTCAATATCCCGGATGTAGTGGATATCAGCAGGGTGGATGCAAAGCTTGAAAATGGAGTACTGCAGATCATCCTGCCCAAGATAGAGCGTACACAGACAAAAAAGATACCTATCCTCGAGAAGTGATCCGGTAGGAATCGAGGCACAGGGTATAGTTCCTGAACCGTTTTTCTTCATGGCCGATGAGGGAGAATGCCTGATTTTCTATGGGTTTTTCCCTTCCGGTGGAGAGATAGTGGAAGCGGGCTGACGGCGCGGCTGTTTTCAGTACGATTTCTTCCAGCGTCTTTCTCGGGGAAAATGCCCGCGACATGAGTGCGACAAAAGGACCTGTCTTCCTGACAAGGGGATCTGCCTCTATCAGTTCGAAATGCTCGAGATTCAATACATCAAGCATGTGGCGCAGGAAGACACATTTCTTCTCTGCGCGTTCTATCATGACCACATGAGACTTTGGATACATGATTTTGAACGGTATTGCAGGCAGACCAGAGCCGCTGCCTATATCGGCGATAGCCGGTTCCTGAATGTGTACGAGGAGTTCCATGGTGTTTTCAACGTGCTCTTCGATATCGGCCACCATGGATGCGCTCACCAGATTCAGTAACGGATTGTATCTTTTAAGTTCCTCGATCCAGCGGTGAATGTCCTTGTGCATCACTTGCCCACACAGAATTGTGAAAATATTCTATTGAGCATGTCCTCATCCACTTCCTTCCCGATGATTTCCTGGAGGAAGCTGGAGGCATGACTCAGATCAATGGTCAGTACATCAGCCGTCATTCCTGCCCCGGCCGATTCTTCGGCCTGGACGAGACAAGTGCGGGCCTTTTCCAGCAGGTATGCGTGCCGCTGAATAAACACCTTTGGCCGGGTATCGGGAACAGTATGGGTCATCAATCCCAAGAGTTCAGCGATACCCTGTCCGTACTTGGCCGAGATCCATACCGTGTCATTGGCTGAACTCTTATGTGGCTGGGCGTCCAGCAGGTCTATCTTGTTCATGACAACAATGGTTTTTTCCCCCAGATCGAGCCACTTGTGCTCGTCCGGCTGCAGGCCAATGCCTGCATCTACCACATAGAGCACAAGATCTGATTGGGCAAGTTTCTCGATGGTCTTTTCCACCCCGATCTTTTCCGGGCCCGATGATGTCTCGCGTATCCCTGCCGTGTCGTGAAACACGAAGTCAATACCCTCTATGGTGACATGTTCATGAATAATGTCTCTTGTGGTTCCTCCCTCGGCATGCACGATGGCCCTGGGATATCCGAGTATTGCATTGAACAACGAGGACTTGCCTGCATTGGGAAGTCCGGCGATGGTAGTGGAAATGCCGCTTAAGAGGCTCGGCGCAGCATCGTGGTCTTTCAGCAGGTCCTCTATCTTATGGAGAATCGGTGTGATTGCTTCGATGATGGATTCAGTTGTTATCTCCACATCGTCGGCGATGAAGGATGCCTCGATCAAGGCAAGGAGATCCAATATGGCCGTATCCAGGTCTTCTACGCTGCGGGACAGATCACCGTCGAGGAGTGATTTTGCCATTTCGATCCCTGCGGAAGATCCGGCGCTGATAATAGCTCCCACAGCCTCGGCCTGGGCGAGATCCATCTTCGCGTTTAAGTATGCCCTCCGGGTAAATTCGCCCTGCTGGGCGAGCCGTGCAAGATGGGTGGTGTGTATGACATCCAGGAGAGTATCCACCAACAGGGGATTGCCATGGCAACTGATTTCCGCCACATCCTCTCCGGTATAAGACTGCGGCCCCGGATGGAAGACCGCCATGACCTGATCGATGAGAGCACCTTCAGAACCTCGCAAACGGGCAAAAAAATGCTTGTGGGGCGGCCATGATTCCACCCACGTAATCCTCTTGAGAATCTCGAGTGTCTCTGTCCCGCTTATCCTGATAGTGCTGATCCCGCCGTAACCCCGAGGCGAGGATTCTGCATAGATCGTATCTGCTACTATTTTGATGCCTTCCTCGGTACAATAACGACCTTTTTATAGACGCCGTCTCCGATGCTCTTGGTATTTACACGGTTGTCATTTTTCAGAGCAAGGTGGATTATTCGTCTATCATACGGATTCATCTTTTCCAACGATACCGACTGGCCTGTGCGCCTCGCCTTCTGTCCCATCTTGAAGGCCATAGACCTCAAAAGATCCATATGCCGTTGCCGGTAACCCTCTGTGTCAATCGTAACATACAGTGGTTCTGATCTGTCCTTGTTCAATATCCTGTTGACAATGAACTGCAGGGCATCCAGGGTCTGGCCGCGCTTTCCGATAATGAGCCCTGATCCGTCGCCGACGATCTCGATGGTACCCTCTTCGCGGATTTTTATCTCGCAACTCATATTCATGCGGGTCAGGATATCGGATATGATCCTTGATGCCTGTCCCAGGATCTTTTCTTTTTCTGCGGCTTCAGGTTCCCGGGGAGCCGGCTTGGCTGGAGCAGAAACTTCCTGCTCCGGCAGCTCGGTAGTTTCCGTGTCTTTCCGTGCCGGTCGTGCCAGAATCTTAGCGGTTTTTGTTCCGACAAGACCGAATAATCCCTTTGATCCCTCTGAGATCACCTGAATATCTAAATTTTCAAAGTTCAACCGGAATGTTCTCATCGCTGCCACGATGGCTTCATCCACGGTCTTTGCTTCAAATTCTCTGTATTCTTCTTCCATGTTCACAATCTCCTATGAATCTTTCCTGTTAATGTAGGCCTGCTGAGCAATAGAAAGGACGTTGCTCACAAGCCAGTAGATGACAAGTCCGGACGGGAAGCTCAGGAACAGGATGGTGAAGAAGACAGGCATAAAGAGCATCACTTTCTGCTGTGTGGCATCACCTGTTGAAGGCGTCATCTTTTGCATGACAAATTGGCTCAGCCCCATGAGGATGGGGGTAATAAAATACGGGTCCTTTGCCGACAGGTCGGGCAGCCATGTGCCGACAATGTAAAACGGTGTGTGCCGCAGCTCGATGGCTGAAAAGAATACCCTGTAGAGTGCAAACAGGATGGGTATCTGAAGAAGCATGGGAAGACAGCCGCCCATGGGGTTGATCTTGTGGTCGGAATAGAGCTTCATCATCTCCTGATTCAGTTTCTGCTTGTCATCTTTGTATTTTGCCTGAATCTCTTTCATGAGCGGCTGTATCTTCTGCAGACCTTTCATGGAGGTGAAACTCTTGAGGGTCAACGGATACAGCAGGATCTTGATGATGATTGTGAGGATGATGATCGACCACCCATAGCTGTGGGTAAAAGAGTAGATCCAGTTCATGGCCATAAGCATCGGTTTCGCAATCAGGTCGAAAAATCCGAAATCAAGCGCCTTTTTCAGGCCGTATCCTGATTCCTTGAGTGTTTCCAGCTCCTTTGGACCGATGAAGATGAGGTAGTCGTTTACATATTGTGAGCCGGGTTCAATGACAGCAGGGAGCGATCCGTAGTGAAGCCTGATAATATTGTCATCGATGCGTTTTATGTTCAGCATTGTCTCTACAGGATTCTTTGGGATGACTGCCTTGAGAAAATACTTGTCTTCGAATCCGAACCAGTTGATTTCTCCTGAGAATTCCCGGTATGCGCCCACCTTCTTTACCTTGGAGATCTTGAATTCTTCAAGGCGCTTTCCGTTGAGCAGAACCGGTCCCTCGAATATATAGCGTTTCCCCTTGTCATCAAGCGGGTAGAGATCGTCCAGCAGCATGGATACATTGAGTGTCATACGCTCGTTGGTGGTGTTCTCGATAACACTGAGGTATTCGATGGTATACTTCTTTGGATCGAGGGTATAGATCTTGTGTATGGTGATCCCCTGGGCTGCCTGTGCGCTCATGGTCACTTTCAGCGGAGCGTCTTGAGAAGTAAGGGTGCCCTTTTGTGATGAGGTGTAGATGAGTTCGGTATCCAGGAGTTCTTCATTGAGATTTACAGTGGGCATGGGGGTATTGATGACCTCGACAAACGAGGCGTCCTCATCCATGCTCTCTTTATACTTTTTCAGTTTCACCGAGATAAGCCTGCCACCTTTTGTGTCCCATGTAGCCCGGTACAGAGGTGTCTCTGCTACTATGGTCTCTTCATCGCTGATAATCGGTGGAGTACTTTCCAGTCCCGGTATCTTTAAGATCGGAGATGTGATCTCGGGTTTGGCTGTTTCCTCTACCCCGGTAATCTCCTGGGGCGTTTCATCCTTTCTGGGCTGAATCACGAGCAGATCCCAGATCAAAAGGATTGCAATCGATATGATGATGGCCAGTAATGTCTTCTTTTCCATGGATCAAGTCTCCTTAAACGAGCTAAACAGGGTCATAGCCACCAGGGTGGAAAGGATTGCATTTCAGTATACGAAAAGAAGCTTTCAGGAGACCTCTTACCAGGCCGTAGGTTGTGATTGCCTCGATTGCATAGTCGGAACAGGTCGGCCAGAATCTGCACGTTCTCGGGAAGAGGGGAGATATGGCCTTCTGATAGAAATGTATGAAAGCAAGAACGAGCTTTTTTACCATGTGCGTGACCCTAAGGCATGAGCGATCTCATCAAAGAGATTCTCATGGTGCGCGCTCTTATCCTGTTTTCTGACTATTAGGACGAAGTCATACCCTGATGGAAAGATCTCTTTATGCCTTCTATAAATCTCTCGTAAGAGTCTTTTATACCTGTTTCTCTTTACAGCGGTTCCTATCCTTTTACTCACCGTGATGCCAATACGAGCGTGATTTCTTGAGTTGTCAGCAGCCAAGATGACGAGATGTTCTGTAACGATCCTGGATGTTTTTTTCGCCTCAACCCGAATAAAATCTTTGCGTTTTCTTAGCCGCTCACATTTAGGGAATCTCTCGTCTGACATTATACAGCCAAACGTTTACGTCCCTTGGCCCTCCTTCG
>DAISYU010000081.1:0-4275 GCA_036825155.1 Thermodesulfobacteriota bacterium
ATGACGACTGCTATCCCGAGAAACCCGATTTTCATGAACTCCCTGTTTGAGCCGGCCTTCATTGATCATCCCTCCCGGCTTGCCCTGGTGTTCATTCTGTTGATCAAATATCAGCGGACAACCTTATTCATGTTGAAAAAACAGCAAGATCGAGAAAAACCTTCCTCATTTTTCATGGTACATTGTGTATTCTGAAATGAACTGCTTGCCCTGTAGTGTATTGGTTCTTTTGGGATAAAGCAACGACAAACCCTTTTGGGAGCTACAGGAGGATTGAGCTTATGAAGAACCTATGGATTTTTATCACCATTATGATGCTGCCGACAGGTGTGCCTGCCATGACGCCTATGACGGATACGGCCCTGTCAGTAGTGACCGGTCAGGCCGGGGTGAGCATCAATGTCGATATGACCATGGATATCTCTTTGGGCACCATGTCATGGGGTGACGCCACCGGGCTTGATGAACCCTGGGATACCACAGATGCCGATACCGGCGGATATATGGGGATAAACAACTTCTCCATTAATACCCTTCATATCAGATCCCGCACGTCCGACACCTATAACGGGTATGATTTTGCCACGATGTGGAAGCCCATCACCATTGATGTTGCCAACGATCCCATGATGAATAACGGTGCGACATTCGTGCGCTTGGGGCTTGGCGCACTTGAGATAACCTGGGACTCCATGGAATTCGAAGTGGCACTCGGTCCTGAAGGATACAGCCTGGATCAGAAACTCGGGGATGTCTACCTTGGGGGGCTTGCACTGTATCTCAATCCTTCAAGCTACATTGATATCTACAACGGCAGAAGTTCAGGTGAAACCGGTCTCACCATGTCATGGTACTCCATTGCAGATCGTATAGAACTTTCCAGTGTTGCATGGGGGGACTCGGACGGCCTGGGTTCGTATACCAACGAGTTCATGGCCACCACATCAGCCGGATGGGTAGGGCTGTCAAATATCATCATCGGCACCACGAGCGTTATAGGGACCTTTGCCATCGATATTGCTACATCCACGGACGGAATCTACAGCCAGCTCGCATCAGGAGATGTTACCGTGGTTCATATATCGTTTCCAACCGATTTCAACCTGCATACGTCCACAATAACCGCCGAGGTAAAGCTTGACAGTACGCCCACCCTCGATGGAGCAAATGCCGGTACACTCGGGAACATCTATGTAAGCGGCTTTGATCTCAACATCCTGGAAAACAGCTGGGTTGACCTCTATGCCCACTGACCCGGGCGAGGGCATAGGATGGTATGAATCCCCGGGCAGGCCATGATGTCAGTCAGCTGCAGCAGGGATTGCCAGCATGGCGGATTATTGTCACGTGACGATCCGGTATACCCCGGCATAGGCGAAGACCCCGGCAAAGAATACAAGAAATCCTGCACAGACCCCTATGATTACCCGGTAGCGTGTATCACTTAAGAGGTGCCGACCCCTGCTGACCGCCATTGACACAGCCCCGTACCAGAACAGGTCAGCCATGATGTGACCGATATAAAACATTCCGACCCCGGCAGGACCGAATCCCTTGCAATACAGGATATAACCGAGCCCGATGGTCGCCCACCATACCAACCAGTAGGGATTTGCCAGGCTCAGGAGAATACCGGTTACGACAAGGTTTGACCGTTGAGCTCCTGTCACATCGACATCAAGACTCAGCTCAGGGAGCGAGCGAAACATACCCAATGCCATCCAGAAGAGGATAATCGCCCCGATCAGGGCGATTATAACGAACACCCTGTCCTGAACGAGAAAAGGGGCAAGCCCAAGCAAGAGAACCACGACCATTGCCAGTTCGAGCACCGCATGTCCCGCAATCAGTAACGGCCCTGTCATGAAACCCCGCGTCGGGCTCTCGCTGATAGTGACACTCAACAGGGGTCCGGGCATCATGGCCCCGGAGAGTGCGAGGACAAAGGACGATCCGAAGATAGTCAGCAGGGCCGTCATTGTCTGAATCCTCCCTTTCTCCTGTCATGGAATATCATTAGCAAGAAAGGCATATCCCCATCGGGGATCATGCTTAAATCTCTTCGAACCGGTTCTGCTCCCAGTTTTTCACTACCTTTTCAGGCTCAAAGATCCTTCCGTTCATGGCGATATATACCCCGTCGGGCATGACCTGGACCGCGGCAACTGCTGTACCGATATTGAACTCCGCATCGCTTGCCTTGAACCGGGCAGGCTGCATTGACCCGGTGAGCACGATCACCTTGTCCTTGATCTTCCGGAGCACCTTTGCTGTCTCCACCATGGTATCAGTGCCATGGGTCACGATGATATAGCGGTTTTCGTCGGCCTTTATCCTGTTGTATACCAGCTGCCTGTCTTTTTTCGTCATATCCAGGCTGTCTTTGTGCATTATGGATTCGCATTCATACTCAAAGGTCACGTTCGCTTCATTTAATATTTCATAAACCCCAGGCTCGCCCACCTTATAGGTGCTCTTCTGATCGAAATACACCTTGTCGATGGTACCGCCGACAGCAAAGAACTTGATCTTCATGTACTACACCTCCACAGAGGGGATTTCAGCCAGGAGCCAATAGTCCCGTCGGTTGTTCAAATATGTGTTTCGAGCATATACCATAATCGGCTCTCATACAAATACCTGCATCGATCATTCACGGCATGAGCCTGGATCTGACTAGAGTGATGATCTCTTCGAGTTCGCTGTCATGGGCCGATGCAAGATTTACCCGGCCTTCCCGTATGTACCCGCTGAGGGCATCATATATCTCTCTCGACAGTCCTCCGTACTGGCCGACAAAGGATTGAAGCCTCGCACGTGCACTATACAGCAGTTTCTCCCTTCTGGACAGGTTCAGGTATCGATCAATCTCGGCGAGCATCAAGGCTCTGTCAGTAGGGAGGCTGCCCTGTATATTGAGAAGATTGGATGCACTGTCCGAGAGGAGTTCGGTGTCGGCCTCTATCTTTTCAACAAGGGTCCGGATCTCTCTGACGACTTGTTCTTCGTGAGCCTCTATGAACTCCCCGCTTTGCTGTGCCTGTTGCAGCGGGGTCTGGGGGAATATCTGCAGGGTCCTCAACCGGATATAGTCGGGGGCGATCCTGGTGAGTACATCTGCGGTCTCGTGTGCATGTTCATCGGAATATCGGACCCCACCAAGCCCCGGCATCACATACACGGAGCATGAAAGACCCGCCTCTTTTGTCTTCAAAGCCCCCTCGATATGATCGTCCCTGGTTACCCCCTTGTTCATTACCTGCAGGACAGCATCCGAACCGCTCTCCAGGCCGAAGTGCACCCTGGATAGGCCGGCCTCGCGATACGCCCGCAACTCCTTGAGCGTTCGCAGACGGGCTGCAGAGCCGGTCCTGCCATAGACGGTAAACCGCTCTATCGTGGGGAAATTCATCTTGATCTCATGGATTGCTTCATGGAGAAATGCAGGGGAGAGGATCAGAGAATCGGCATCTCCGAGAAAACACGTCCTTGCGCCGCCAATCCTCCAGGAAAGAACGTGGTTGAAGCTGTCTGCAAGATTTGGGGTGTCTTTAAACCAGGGGAGGAACCAGGCAAAAGAGGGATCAAGATCGACAGGCCCGGCATCATCTGGTACATCATCCACAATACCGGCTTCCCTCCGGGCGCGCTCGATTGTGTCCACAATCTCGTCCACCCGGGCGTAGTCCGCATCGGTGTATTGGAAGTTCCCGATCCCGTGGTTGAACATGAGATCATCGATCAATCGGGCCCGCCTGATATCGGCTTTCACCTCGTCAATGCTGCGCTTCGAGTATCGTGCTCCGGCCTTGTATACCGGACAGAACGCGCACTTGTTCCAATAACAGTTCCGCGTGAGCCTGAAGCTAAGGCTGTAGTTCTCTGTGGGCGGACGGGTGGAACAGATCTCGAAAGGCCGAATTGAGACAAGCTCTGATTCCATAGTCCCTCTTATAGCACTGAATATACCTTTCGATGCAACCCAAACCCACACGTCTCAGCTATCGCCCTGCCCGCCGATAAGTATGGCCCATGCATCGAAGAGCGTATTGTAGCGGAGGATGAACTCTTCACCGTTGGCTGTGCGCACCTTGACGTAGTACATGGCAGGCCTACCAGGGCTACACCCACCTTCATACCAGCGGTCAACAATCTCGACCACACGGTGTTGCCTGCCCTTATGAGAAAAGGAGACCGTCCGCTCATTGACGAGGGCTGAACTGGAGCACTTCACCTGTATCCGTTCATAGTGCATGGCTTTTTATCAATGATACC
>DAISYU010000081.1:4375-14502 GCA_036825155.1 Thermodesulfobacteriota bacterium
CTGGAGCACTTCACCTGTATCCGTTCATAGTGCATGGCTTTTTATCAATGATACCGGTTTTCAAGGTCCTGTCAATCGATCAAAACAGAGGAGTCCTTTTCCATCGCCTCTGAGAGTGACACGCTGGGAGAATACAGATGAGATCGTCAGGATGATTGCCCCGTGACCTGTCACCCGAGGGTGACGGCATCTTCATGATATGCAGATTCTTTTGTCGTGACGATACGCAGTCTTTGTGCCACCTCTGAGAAATCCAGGGTCTTCTCCTCTGAAGCCGCCTTGAGTGCCATGGCCAGGTCATGCCAGGCCCGGCCGAGCTCATACATCTGCTGCGCAAGCCCCAGGGATGCAGACTTTGGCACATAGTGTGCTGCTTCTGCGAGAAAATCGGCATACATCGGGCGAAATCCACCGCCTCCGGTCCCGCGCCGCTCAATGACCTGATAGGTAAACCTGGCGGTCCACTGCCAGTCGGTGAGGTCTCCCCAGTTCAAGACCTCCCGCTGCCATTTTTTCAGGCCTGCGATGCCCTGAAAATCATGGGCATTATTGAGGATCATGCGGCTGTTGAACGCAATGGCATTGCTTATTATCGCAGACAGATCTACAGGCTGGGAGATGGTTTCAGGCGCGAACATGTTCCCCATCATCTCAAAAAAACCCCCAGTGCTGTAGCGCGCACGGCGCATGTTCTCGAACGGGACCTCTATGAGATCTTCCCGTTCGGTATCGGTAACAAGAAAGTGCTTTTCCCTGCTGTCATATCCCCAGACAACGATCACATGACCCGGGAAATGCGTGCTGGAGTTGTAGTAGGGAAGGTGGTAGATGTCTGTTCTGAGAATGGCAGGCAGTCCCCGATCCAGGCAGGAGCACAGCGCACGCTCACTCTGTGCAGGGTCTTCGTATACCTCCCACAAGAAAGGATGCCCGATCCGCCTGAAGAACTGCTCCTCGATATCCGCCGAACGAACGTGAATCAGGCGGCTCGGGGATATCCCTGCCAGATCGAGGTACCAGATCCCGAGCCCTGCACCGATGCCGAAACACATGGCCTCGCTCCAGCCGATCCGGTGGAAATTGACCAGATCACGGATGCCGGTGCTGGCACAGTGGCGACCCGGATAATGCCGTACAGGTATCAGGACCATACGCACTCCGCTGTCGTGATGAATCCGGGGAAAAAGACCGAATAGCATGAGCACCACATAACTGTTTGTTTATACACAATAACGATAGAAATAGAAACCGGTTATCTTGTTTTGGTTATGAAAAAAGGCAGGAACAATGCACGGTGCGCATCATCATCTCCGTTTGATACTCACATTGACCTTTTTCCTTCCCCAATTGATGGCCTTTCCGTGAGAAGCAAAATAAAGATCGAGGCGTCTCGATCCTTTTATGGCCGATCCCCGATCCTCCACAATCCCCCAGCCGTAGCCCGAAACATACATGCGCGTACCGAAGGAGTAATATCGGGTATCGGCTGCGATTGTTCCGTCTCTGGGCAGCAGAAGCCAGGGGAAGAAAATGATCCGTACCGGGATCATCCACGGGTGAACCACGCTGTCCATGGACACCAGGCCCGGCCTCGGCCCGTGGGGTTTGGTCCCGCTTGCCGTACGGCCGGTGTATTTGCAGCCTTTGCGTTTACCTTTGTTTATGTATTTGTTCCAGACATCCAGCTTGAGATACTTCCAGCTTCCCCTCTCCCAGTTGCAGCAATGTCCGCAGTTGCAGTATCCGGTAACCTCCATTGTCCTGATTTCCGGGGTGGTGGCACACCCGGCAAGAAATGCAACCATCATAACCATGCAGACAAGGCTTAACTTTTTCATAGTAACGGTCCTTTGATACATACCTATCGACAGTTATCCTGTTGATTCTTAATCATACTGCCCGTGTTTTAAATGAGTTATGCGTGAGGCGGGTAATTTTTCAGATCGAGGGCCTGATCAAACCAGGAAAGAATGGCATTATTTTCCTCCCTGGGATAGGCATGGGCGAGGTCAGGTATGATACGAAGCGTCACATCAGCACCCGAGGCGCTAAGGGCTTTGCATCCAGAGACGGCCCTGGAAACCGGGAACATCCAGTCATGAGCGCCATGAACCCAGAAGATACGTCTGCCCTGTGCTGCAGAGAGGTCCATGGGAGCCAGTACCCCTGATACCACTGCCACAGCAGTGAAGGGAGACAGTGTTCGCAGACCGCATATAAGGGCAAAGGTGGCACCATCGGAAATTCCGGTGATCATGATGCGGTCTGTGTCAATCCGGTATAGCGCAAGGAGGTCCTCACACGCGCGCAACAAATGATCAAGATCCTCCTCAGGCCTGCTGATGGACCAGGTAGTCCCTCGAGAAGTGGGGGCAAGGAGGATAAAACCCCTGCCCCTGGCCTCGCGCAGCCATGTCCAGAGAAAATCACGACCATGACCGAACCCTCCGTGGAGAGCGACAACCATAGGCCATGTCCGCGAGTCATCATATGATTCGGGCACATACAGTGACAGACTGCCCCGGGCATAGGGATTGTCTTCAAGGCCGGTATGGCGGATGCCAACAGGAACATGAGCGTTCCCTGGGGTTCGGTCCGTCTTGAGGATGTACCCTCGCACCGCTTCTTCCAGAAAGAATTCGTTGATCGCAGAGCGCTCATAACAAAAAGGGTACAGAATCTCCTGTACTCTGCAGATTTTACGGCCTGCACGCAGAACATTCATCATCCCCTGCTGAATATCGCCTGCGGGGGTGATGAGGTACACTGCCCGGATAATCTCTTCGGCCGCACGTTCGAGTACATCACACAAGGCCTGTCCGGCCTCACTCCCGTGACCCGACCGTGATCGATTCAGGTCCTGGTCAAGCAGTTCCTGAATCGGCATGAGCATCTCATGGAGGTCCGCCAGATTCAACGGATGGAACCGCCGCTGAACCTTTTCAAAAATCCTCAACGCCTCAATGACATGACCACACAACTCACTCAACGCCACGTTCCCAAACATTCATGGTTTCTGTCCTACACATCCCTTTACATCTTCCTTGCTCTCTATGGACCATGAAGAACGTTCTTATTTATTGCTCTGAAAACGTACCGCGCACAAATACCGGATAATATATGCCCTCGTCAGCAAGTAGGCGATCCATGTCCATTGAATTCACCGCATAGGTGAAGACAAGGTCTGCCCCGGTGAGACCCCGGTGTGATTTGCCTGCATAGATGAGCAGGGTCGAATCCTTCTTCTCAGGTGGATCATAGAAGGGTTTTGGATCTGACCAGGGCCCGGTGATTTGTGGTGCGGTTCGATAGGAGAGACAAGGGTCTGTAAGGCTCATGGTCTGAACCTGCAGAAAACATCTTCGTGAAGGTTCGTAGTGAACAGTGAACTCCATCTGTGCGCTAGAAAAGAGCGGAGCAGGTCTGCCTGCGAGTTCATCATGTCGCACCCATCTGTTGTGGCTGCCTTCCCACCACTGCATGTGCATCAACTCCCCCTTGAGAACATCGGATATCTTCCAGCGGACCAGATACGCATCGTGTGCCGTCCCATCCGCTCCAAACGCATAGAGATGTTCCTCAACCGCAAGGACGCTTGCCGAGCCTATGACAATACCCGAACCGACCTTCGGGACAGCAAGCCAGGTGACGTTCCAATCAGAAGGAGCAGAGTCGGGATTGTCGATTAGAACAGCCGAGAAGCCCGCGACATCAAATCCCAGCTCATTGTCACTCCGTTGTATCTTCATGAGAAAGATGATGAGCTTATCCGCAAGGAGGGTCCCTCCTCCTGGCCAGAACCACTGTTCGTCCCCATCGCCAAAAAAGGATGAAGGCATGTGGTCCTTCTCTCCCCAGTAAAAGGTGATCGACGCTGTCGAGGGATCAGTGCCATGCTGAACAGCAAGGCTGTTTCTCACCACAGTTGCGTTGGTCCTGTCTCTGGTTATTCCCGGATCGATGAAGCTGTCGCCGAAGAGCCACAGCACCCTGTACCCTCCCAGATCAACCGAATACGCGCCATCGCCGCCCAACCAGTGTTGATCGCTATGAAAAAGGGCGTCCGCCTCGGGCCACGGGACTGCAGTAATAGTATATTCAGATTGCGCCGGTATATCTGCCGGCAGATAAGCAGCACAGCCCCACCATGAAATGACCGCACTAAAGATGAGACAGAGAAGAAGAGCATGCCTCCTGCCTGACAGGTTCTCTCTTGTCATGAACGTGATCCTCTCAAAAAGGCTTGTACTACTCCGTCCCAATCGACAGGCCCTCCGACTGAAATACCCGGCCTGCTAGATGAAAGCCTCAACCAGGGATGGGGCTGTTTCACCCCCTCATAATCTCTGAAGATCTACCCCCTTCTATGAGGGATTCCATCCTATCTCTGAAGCGTAGGTAAACTGCCGCTGCCATGGGATATGCGGGTGTGCCGCATTGATGGGTCCTTCGCCCATGCGGCGTATGGATTCGGCATCGATACCCACCGGGTCGTTTCCAATTATGAATCCGATGTCAGGTGCTATGATCTCCTGCTCCCCGGGGAGGCAGTCACAATCAGCACTGATATTGATCAGAGCATTGATCAGGACCGTCCTGCCCCTGATACGATTCCATACGGCTGCTGCTGTCTCAACGAGCTTTTCCTGGAAAACGTCCATATCTCCTGAAAAAAAGATCTTCAGGGCCATTTCGGGACACAGCCCGATACACTGTGCACAGCCGATGCACTTTTCCAGGTCATAGGTGGGAAATTCATCGCCCTTAATGTCTGCCGCACCGGTGGGGCAGACATCGACACAGACCCCGCAGCGTGTACACCTCCTTTTGAGCAGTACCGGAGATGCATCGGCATGCATTCGCTGCTTTTGGGCCCGGGAGGCGAATCCCATGGACAGGTTCTTGATCGCACCCCCGAAACCGGTCCCCAGGTGGCCCTTGAAATGGGAGAAGATAACAAACCCTTTTGCCTTATCGATGACAGAGGCCACCTGTACTGTCTCGAAGTGTTTCAAATCACATGGAATATCAGTTACATCCGCCCCATCCATTCCATCTGCAATCACCACTTCGCAGCCGAGATAATCCCGGGTATAGCCATGTTCAGCAGCTGTCTTGAGCGAGTCCTCGCCTTTGCGTCGCCCCCCTGAATAGAGCACCGTGGTGTCGAAGATGAAGGGCTGCACCCCTATTTCCTTGAGCCATCGGACAATCTCCCGTGCATATTCCGGTGGCAGGTAACTGTGGTTGCCCAATTCACCCCAGTGAAGTTTGACTCCGACGGAGTTGCCCGGTTGAAATGGATGCTCAATTTTTTCCAGAAGTCTCTTGAGAGAGGCTGTTGCCTCCTGTTGAGATCCTCCTGAGGGCATAAAAAGGTGTTCCATAAGAAAATTCTACTACAAATCACAGGGTAAAAAAATAAAAACCTTTGGCCCCGGGCTTGCTGAGGATTCGAAATGTTTGCTGGGGCAGACCGGGGGTCCGGGATTTCAGTACCGGAATCTCCTGTGAAGGTGGCCGAAGAGAGCTTGCTAGTCTTCCCGGGTGGTTTTATCCACGTAATCGGCCATGTCCGCCATAATATCACCGATATCGTCCCGACCAAGGTGAAGGTGTTCCAGGGCCTTTTCATGAATGTGATAGAGCATGCCATCTATCCCGGCACCGATCCCGCTCATGATGGCGATGGCGTCAGCCATGTGAACGATGTACGAGAGAATGTCATCGCCCGAGGGCGTGGGATCATGATGGTAGCGGATGGACAGGGCAATATGATGCGGTATCTGCCACTGTTCGCAAACCTCGGAGGCAAGTTCGGCATGATCGAATCCGAGGATCTCCTTCTCCGCTAGCAGGAACGATTCCTTCCCATCCTGAACAAATGCCTGAAACTTCTCTTTCCGTTCAAGAACATAGGGATCGAGAATGATCTTGCCCACATCATGTATCAGACCTGCGGCAAAGGCATCCTGCTCCAGGGAGGGATGAACTTTTTTTGCTATGATCTGGGAACCGGTGGCGACAGCCAGAGAATGGGACCAGAGGTCGCCGGAGGCAAGATCGTATCCCTCAAGAGTCTTGCCCAGTATCTCTGACGAACACGCCAGATTGAGGAGTTCCATGAGGGTCTGACCGCCGAGCACAACCGTTGCATGCTGGACCGACGATACATTGCCGCTGAGCCCGTAGTAGGGAGAATTTGCCATTTTCAGGATCCGCGTTACGATTCCCTGGTCAGTCTCTATAACCTTTGCAAGGTCGCTGAAACTGGAATCAGGATCTGCAAGGACTTTCCGTGCCTTCTGGACGACCTGGGGCATGGGCGGCAGGTCCTTGAGAGTCCTGAAAATCCTGTCTTTCAGCGTCTGTCCGCTGTCATTTTCCTGAGCTGAATCAGAAACCTGCGGTGTTCGAACAGGATCCGCTGAATCAGCCTTGTCCTGAAGATGTATCTCTATCCTGCTTTTACAGTTGGGACAGGGCATGGAAATATCACCGCTGTATGCCTTGAGATGCTCCTCGGCTATCGTATATTCCTTTTTACATTGCGGGCATTGTATCTTCACAGCAAATCCTCTGATGCGATCCAAGTTCGGTTGAATAACCCCACCCAAAGCAAGGTCTCGTCCTGTCGTATTCCCTGTTCATGTAGTGTGTGCATGTCCATTTTCCGACCAATTTATCGTATTTCCTTAAGAAATTTTTATTTTACCTTCATCAATATTAAGGATCATTGTCCTCAGTTTTGTCCCGCCGACACTTTCTATCTTTACACTGAGGTGGTTCTTTGCCAGCACCTCTTTGACGGCCGAAACCAGGCCCGAACCGACATTGTCCTGGGACGAAAGCATTGAAGACCCGCCGGCAATGGCTACGGACAACCCTTCATGAGCCTGTTTCTTCTTGAATTCATCAAGGACATAATCAATGGCGGTATCCGCAAAATATGCCGGATTCTGGGGATTCTTGATCTGGGAAAACCCGCGAAGAACATGGATCCCTGCCGCCAGCTTCTGTCTGGGATTAAAGACAATGATACCGACTCCGGTGGCTATTTTGTCTATCCACAAAAGACCTTCGTGGGCAAATTCACATTTCATGGGTTTTACAGCAGTTGTTTTCATGGTGTTCCTTAAATCGTTATTCCCTTTCTATAACATTTCATGTGAATCATTATCGAAAGAACACATAAAAAAGTTTAATTCAAAAAAGAACTGTTTACACAGAGATATCGACCTGGTAGTCATGACGGATTCATCAGGACTCTAGCCGGGACGGGTGGTATGACTGGTTCAAACAAGAAAAGGGGGTCGGTTACTTCGCAAGTAAAAAACACTTCTTGGAGGTGAGATCCATCCGCCAATTCGTGATCACTCCCTCTTCGACAGTCAGCGTATCGCCGGATATTCTTCTGTATCGAAAATGCGTCCCATTCGTGAGGAGACCTTCACCCCTTTTGTCAAAGATCATGCTCCCGTTCCACACATCGAAATTCGGCGCATATTTAAACGGATTATCCGGACTTCCCGAGAAACGGAAACCGGTTCCGTCAGATGACGTGAGCATAACGAGATATCCGCTCTTCGTCGGATCTGTCAGATCCAGAACGGTTTGATAACTGTCCGCACTTGCCTTCCAGTTCTCAGGAGGAGCATTGTCCGGATTGATTATCTGCAGCATTCGTTTTGTCCAGGAAAAATAAATGCTGGAATCACCGAGCTCATGTAATGCGGCAAAGGCTTTATTGGCATCCTCATATCTGCCCATCTTGAGGTAGTTCACCCCCATAGACTGATACAGGGGAGTGTATTTTGGATCGATCTCAAGGGCTTTTGCATAGCTCTCCTCCATATCCTTGTATCTCTCCAGCTCAAAAAGAGCCATGCTGAGGTTTACCCAGACAAGTGCATTTTTCGGGTCTATCTTCAGATACTCCTGGTACGATTTCAAGGCCATCTCGTGATTCTTCATCTGCCAGTATATCTGGCCCTTGAGCTGCCAGGCCTCCTTGTGACGCTTGTTTATCTTGAGCGCCTCATCGCTGAGGCTCATTGCAGTGTCCCAATCCCCTTTTTCCCAGGCGGTCTGGGCCTTGATGTATGCATCCTGTGCGGATTTCAGCGAGGTCTCGGCATATAATACGCCCTGGGACAAAATCAGTATTACAGTTATTGCAGACAACATCGTCGCTTTCTTCATCCAATGCATTCCATCCTCCTCACGTCTCCAATCGATGATAAGATTCAGCACTTCACTCTCGCCTACCCCATCGACGTACGGCCGGAACCTTCCATACTCCACCACGTCCGGCATGCTCCAATTCCATCGAGACAACTCTATGACCCGATCTTTTATATCTGTATCTCGATAGTTTGTAAATCCCCTTCACCCATATGAAAAAATACATCACGGATTATTATCGTAATCGAAGGTATGACCCGGAGTACAGGCCTTCATATACCGCAACACTTTGCTGGCGGAAACAGCAGGAGAAAGGGACCTCTCACTGCTGCGACATCCTCTCCGGGGAATCAGGGTCGTCGGTGGTCTGAGACGTACATGCAGCTTCTTCAGGAACCAGTCCCTGCGCCTGGCAGTGGGGCAGTTCAAGAGGATCTTTACCGGCCCTTGTTCGCATCCAGTTTATGGTTCGCACCACCGTGTGCTGCTCGATTATGCGGCATTCCAGTGCCCGCTTTTTCGGAAAGCTGATCAGGGTAATCCCGATAAGGATAGTAAGGATCCCCTGCCCCGGGAGCACAAGCATTGCAAGACCCGCACTGATGAAGATCACACCAAAGATATTCTTTATAACGGTGGTGATGAGCCGTTCAAAAGGATGCTGCCTGCGGAATTGCTTCAGGTGTTGTTTATCATACATGAAATAGTCTGCGGGCATTCGTATTATGAGGATGGGAACGAGCAGCAGGGTGAGAAAAAAGGTGACAAGCGAAAGTACGCCCAGATACCCTATGAGTGTTTCGTGAATCCTGATCCATTCAATAATCATGGGGACACCTCACACAACGCCTGCATGAAATCATGGCCTCCAAGTACGTCAGGGCTGTCTTGAGCTTGATAAACGTATGCCCGAAATCCAGTTTTGACTCGACTTCGGCGAACTCCCGGTGTGTCGGCAACAAATCTGCTCCGTAAAAAAACGTGTTTCATGAATACACACTGCAATGCTCATATGGTTCAAAAAATATTATGATCGACGAATACCCGCCTGTCAAGACCGCGTGCAGTCTCATGGCCGTATGCATATGAACCTGTCCGCCGCTTGTGTTAACGCGTTACAAGACCCTGTAAGACTATATCGATCCCCTGTTCGAACATCTTCTGCGTGGATTTCCCCTCTGATTTGACATAGGTCTTGATGATGAACATCACATAGATGGAGAAGAGCAGTTCGCTTATATGGTCCACATCCACCTCACGAAACTTCCCTTGTTCCATCCCTTTCACAAGTATGTTCCTGATCAGGCCTATCGACGCGCGGTTTATTTCATAAAAAGGATCTTCCCGTCGCGACAGCGGGAATATCGACGGATCATTGATGAGAATGGTTCTCAGGGCTACGTCCCTTGACAGGTAGGTGAAGCTCTTCTTGCACATGACAATGAACTGTTCAACCACATCATCGATGTCTGCAATGGCCTTGCTCACCATAGACTGCCAGCGCAACAGTCCGAAGGCCACAGCCTTCTCATACAGGTCTCTCTTGTTTTTCACATATAAATAGAGGTTCCCTTTTGTCATGCCGAGCTCAGCAGCAACATCTTCAACACGGGTTCTCTTGTAGCCGTATTGTGCAAAAACCTTCAGGGCCGCTTCATAGATTTTCGGTAATTTGTCTTCTCTGGCCATACCCACCTGAATAAATGAACAAATATTTTTTCTATTCATCTGTCATCCCGGCTGGAGGTTGTCAATAGGAATCAGCCGGGAGAACATGGAATGTTGGCGTACTGGAAAGAAATCGAGATTCGGGGTGAGAATCCAGGCAGGTCGTGCATACAGGCTCGGGAAGCTTATATATTCGGGGTATGAATTGTACCGAGTAAATTTATGGGCGGGACCGCCCGGGGGTAAGGGATATTCCACACGCGGCAGTATGGGAT
>DAISYU010000082.1:0-4999 GCA_036825155.1 Thermodesulfobacteriota bacterium
AACGGGAGGTCTTCCCAAAAGAATCACTCCTGCTTTCTGCTGAAGTAGAGGTTTGCCAGTGCCACGGTAGAGGTGCACACGATCAGGAGGAACGAGATGGCATTGATCACCGGCGTGCTCCCGTCGCGCACCTGGAGGTATAAATTGATGGGCAGTGTTGCCTCAGGCCCCACGAGGAACAGCGTGGTGTTGAAGTTCTCGAAGGACATGAGAAACGCCACTGCCGCGCCGCTTACGATCGCCGGGCGGAGGAACTTCAGCGTGATGTGCCAGATCACCTCGAAGCGGTTGGCCCCGAGGTTCATGGCCGCCTCCTCCAGGGTGCGGTCGAACTTCTTGAGCCGCGCGGACACTATCAGCGTCACCAGTGTACTGATGAACGAGAACTGACCAAGCACCACCAGCCAGAAGCCCGGTCCGAGCAGCCTCACATCAACGCCTATTGAGTCCTCGAAGAAGATGCCCATGCTGTTTGAAAACACGAGGATGGAAATACCCAGGATAACACCGGGGATGACCAGGGGGGCGATCATGAGAAAATACAGGGCCTGCTTGAAGCGGAATTCCTCCTGTTCGAATAGGAACGCTGCGCAGGTCCCCACCGTGGTGGAGAAAATGGTCACGAAAAATGCCACCCGCGCACTTACCCAGATGCTCTCGAGGTTGATCTGGTCGTGAAAGATCCCTACCCGTGAAGGTGTATTGGCAAAGAACCAGTCCAGGCTGAATCCCTTCCATGGCAGTGCGGGGAACTGGGAATCGTTGAACGCCAGTACGCACGTGACCAGAAGCGGTGCAAACAGGAAGGAAAAGTACAGGATGATATAGAGCTTGAAGCCCAGCGTATAGGCCTTTGGATTCGGGAGCGTCCTGATCATTTTACCACCCTGGTCAGTTTCTGATTGGTCAGTCTCAACCCCACCCAGATAACAAGGGATGAGAGAATCAACAGCAGGAAGCCGAAGGCCGATCCCTGGTTCCAGTTGAAGCTGGCGATAAACTGGTTGTAGATCTGCTCGGTAAACCACAGGGAATTCTTCCCGCCCATCAGATTGGGGGTGAGGTAGTTGCCCAGGGTGAGCATGAACACAACAATGGAACCCGAAACGATACCGGGAACGGCATGGGGGATAATGATCTTGAAGAGGATGCTCCACATGCCTGCGCCCAGGTCGTATGCGGCCTCGATCAGGCTGTCATCCAGGCTGTCCAGCACCCCTATGAGCGGGACCACCATGAACAGCATGGAGGTATAGACCAGCCCCATGATCATGGTCACATCGTTGTAGAGCATCTCAATGGGTCTGTCCAGGATACCCAGCTTGAGGAGAAAATGATTGATGACGCCGCTTTCCCTCAGCAGGATCATCCATCCGTAGACGCGGACCAGTTCGCTTACCCAGAACGGCAATAGGAGCAGCAGGGTGAGAAACACCTGGAACCTGGGGGCTGTAACCTTTGAGATGTAGAAGGCGACGGGCAGTGCGATGACAAAGGTCAGAAAGGTAACCAGGATGGAATAGATAGCGGTGCGGACAAAGGTCAGCCAGTAGATAGGCTCGCTGAAGAACCTCATGTAGTTGCCGAGGCTCCACAGCATCCTGCCGGAATCGTCCTCGGTCCTGAATGACATGAAGAGCAGATCTATATGGGGGAGTACGATGAGCAGGAACAGCCAGAGTATAACCGGTGTCAGGAAGAACACCAGTGTCCACTGGATCGAATGTCTGCCGAATATCTTCATTTTTGCGGAAAACAGATCCCGGAATTCTTGTCCCACCCGACTTCGATCTTGTCGCCTTCCTCGATATAGTCGTATTGCCGGTTCTGGGGCAGGGCAACAATCAGTTCCTTTTTTGAATCCAACGGATTGACCAGCAGCTGGCTGTTGGCACCGTCAAACAGGATCGAACTGACCACGACCTCGAACCGGTTCAGTTCCGTCAGTGCAGGGTCGGGCTGTATAACCATGGCCTCGGGCCTGAGAAAGAGATCGACACCCTGGGCAGGCCTGAACTGCTGCGTTGCCTTTGTCTTGAATATCAGGCCCTCGTCGGTCCTGATCTCCATGTGCGTCTCACCCAGTTGGTGGATTGTGCCCGACCAGGAGTTGTTCTCCCCCACAAACCGGGCCACAAAGGGGGTCTTTGGTTTGTTGTACAGGTTCTGAGGGGTGTCGACCTGTTCAAACCTCCCCTCGTTCATCACGGCCACATGGTCGGACATCACCATGGCCTCTGACTGATCATGGGTAATGTAGATAAAGGTGGTGCCCACATTGTTCTGCAGCTTCTTCAATTCCACCTTCATCTGCTCCCTCAGCTTGAGATCCAGGGCACCAAGGGGCTCGTCCAGGAGCAGCACCGTTGGATTCAGCACCAGACACCTGGCAATGGCCACCCGCTGCTTCTGCCCCCCTGAGAGCTGGTCGACCTTTTTCTCGCCGAAGCCGGGCAGGTCAACGCGTTGAAGGATAGCGTCCACCTTCTTCCTGATAGCCGCTTTCTTTTCCCTGCGCCGATGCAGGCCGAACGCGATATTTTCCTCGACGCTCATCATGGGGAACAGGGCAAGCTGCTGAAATATCAGGTTCACAGGCCGTTTGTTGGGCGCAATGCCGGCCATGTCCAATCCGCGGATGTGGATCGTGCCGGCCGTGGGTTCGGTGAACCCGGCGATCATGCGCAGCAGAGTTGTCTTGCCGCAGCCCGAGGGACCCAGGATGGAGAAGAAATCCCCCTGGTTGACCTCGAAGGATACCGTGTCTACGGCGGTGAACTCCTCGAATTTCTTTGTTACGTCTTGTACCGATAGATCGATCTGCATAATGGTCACGTCATGATCAGTTGAGCATAATTACGGAAGAGGTGTGTTCTTCTAAAAGAAGACTAACACGCCTCTTCCTTTCGATCAAACGGATTTTCCAATCCGGCTTGCAGGTCTATTTTGCCGCTTTTACCTTGTCCAGGATCTCGCCCTCGATGGATTCGAGCTTGGCAGGCACCGGCGGATACCACTTGATGTTGTCTATTGCCGCCTGGGGGAATGACCGCTCGAAGTTGCCGCGCACCTCGGGCTCGGTCAGCTTCAGCGCACCGTCGGATGCAGTGGGCGTCTTTTCCATGTTGGTGAATACGGCAGCGTTCTCCGGACGCAGCATGAAGTTGATCCACTTGTATGCGGCATCCACATTCTTGGCCTTGGCCGGAAGAGCAAAGGTGTCTATCCATCCGAGCGCGCCGCTCTTGGGGGCGAGGAAGTCGATCTCGGGGTTCTCGGTATGCAGCTTCCACCCGCCGTTGTCCCATGCCATGGCCACGTAGACCTCTTCGGACCTCATGGACTGAAGCAGGGCATCCCCGTTGGTCCAGTAGCTCTTTACCAGCGGCTTGGCATCGATCATGGACTGACCGACCTTGTTCATCAAAGCTGTGTATGCATCGGCATCAGCGTACTTGGCGAATGGGTCGTCTCCCATAGCAAAGGCCAGCGCAATGAGCGTGGGCCTTTTCAGCCGGTAGCTGATCCTGCCTTTGTACTTGTCGTTTAAAAGGTCGGAATAGTCCGTAACGTCTGCGGCATATTTCTTGTTTACAATGAGTCCCGACGTACCCCAGCAGAACGGCACTGCGTGTGGTTTGCCGTCCACCATGGTGTTTTTCTTCACCGCCTCCAGCATGGACGGTATGATCTGGCCGGTATCGATCTTCGTAAGGTCAATGGGCTGGTATATCTTGTATTTCTCCTGAACAGAAGAGATGCGGTCCTGACTGGGCTGTGCCAGATCAAAACCTGCGCCCCTGGTGGCACGCAGTTTGGCGATCATCTCCTCGTTGTTGGTGTAGGTCACCTTGACGTCGATGCCTGTTTCCTGCTTGAACTTATCCACCAGTACCTTCGGTGCATAGCCTTTCCAGGTGAGCAGGGCCAGTTCTTCCGCAGATGCGATGCCGATGCCGGCTACCACAAACGCGAAGATCAAAACTGTGGAAATGGAGATTCTCCTCATAATGGTACCCTCCTTAAGTGATAATTAATTAAAATAGTAACGTTATTAATCGAGTAATCAATGGCCCGGGGCAAAGAATCAGGCATTAATTATGGTATGATGAACATCCGCTGCCTGTGGCTGTTCATCAGGTGCTCTTCTTCGGGTTTATTTGATCACGAGGTAATCGATCCAGTTCCTCAGCTCCTGCTCGCGGATTGCTGCATCGATGATGTCGTCGCCGATATCCAGTTCTTCACGCAGCTGGGCTGAGTCGGGGTTGTTGTACAGGGCATGCATCTTTGCCGCATATGCCTGGACATCGTCCACGGTGGCAAAGATACCCTCGTTCACCAGGGGCTGGGCACGTGCCGAGATGAGGCGGGCCATCTCATAGAGGTTGTACTCGGGGTGGTACTGGGTGGCCCAGAATATGCCGTTTTTATGCTTCACCTCCAGGGCCTGCACATGCGTATGATCGTTGCAGGCAAGGAGCGAGGCGCCATCAGGCAGACCGGTCACCTCGTCGAGATGCATGACAAAGCCTTTGTACTGTTTCGGCTTGCCCTTGAGCAGATCAGAGCTCTGTCCTGAATTGGTCTGGGAGATAATCCCTGAAACACCCCATTCCCGTCCGTTGGGATTCTTTTTGACCTCTCCGCCTGCTGCCACGGCGGCCATCTGGATGCCCCAGCAGCTGCCGTAGCACGGGATGCCCACCTCGAATATCGACTTCATGAGCTCGATCTGTCGTGTAACGCGCGGATCGTCGAGGTGATAGATTGTCAGGTCCGAGCCGGTCCAGATGATACCGTCAAGCCCGGCAAGTTCGTCCGGTCCCGGCAGGTCTGTCTCGAAATCGGCGATGAACAGGATCTTTACCTGTGCCTCCGGCACGTATCGGGACAGGAACCCCCGGTACATGTCATGCGGATGTCCCACATCCTGCCGGTCAAAGTTCTCCCTGCTCTGCTTCGGGTAACAGTTGAATATGTATATGGACGGTTCTCT
>DAISYU010000082.1:5099-8500 GCA_036825155.1 Thermodesulfobacteriota bacterium
GCCTTCTGCCTAGGTTTCTAAGCTCCCTTGTTCAAAAAAAGTTTCACCCTCTGCGGGAAGTCGGTGATCAGTCCGGTCACACCGGCTGCCGTAAACCTCCGCATATCCTCTTCCTCGTTCACGGTAAAGAGGTTCACCGTGATGCCCTTTTTCACCACCTTTTGTATCGTTTCCTCGTCTATCAGGGTGCTTCTGGCATTGTATGTCCTGAATTCCATGTCCCCCCAGTCCAGCGGCTCGGTCGAGTAGTAGCCGATCAGGGCCTGGACATCGATCCCGGAGTTTCTTTTCTGCACCTCTTTGAGCCAGTCATGATTGAAGGATGAGATGATGATCCGGTGGGTATCGATCTTCAATCTCTCTATCATCGCCAGGACTTTTTCCACCACGGGAAAATCCTGCATGGGGGCAGGGAGACGCTTCAGTTCCAAATTGATGCGGAAGTCCGATTCCTGGGTGAAGGTCAGTGCCTCCTCCACGGTGGGGACCTTTTCCCCCGGGAAGGCCTTCTGCTGGGAGGGGCTTACGGCCCCTGCGGCTATCTGGCCGAAGGGATCGGTCCTTACAAACCACGAGCCTGCATCCAGCTGGCGGACCTCACTGAAGGTAAAGGTGGTGAAGGTCCACGGTGAGCGCTCGGGGAAACGCTGCTGCGCATCCGTGGTGCGCTTCAGGGAATCATCGTGGAACAGGATCAGTCGTCCGTCGCTTGTGACGGCCACATCGGTCTCCCACAGATCGGCGCCTGTTTCAAGTGCAGCTTGTGCCGCTGACATCGTATTTTCCGGGGCAAGACTGCGTGCCCCCCGGTGTGCAATATTCAGGACCATGGTATCTTTCCTCCGCTGGTACAATCCTTTTTTGCGGCATGCGTTAGCGAATGCGTGTCCTCCTGTCAATAGTGATAATTACAGCACAAGGAGAATACCGGACTCCCTGCAATGAAATAACTTCTGTCATTGCGAATCCGCCGTGGCGGACTTCTCGCGATGACAAGCTGTTGTTCATTTCTTATATAACCCGCACCAGTGGGACCTGAGTTCTTGATTATAGAGAGCAAAAGACATCATGGCACCTACAGGGTCCATTCCAGCCCCAGTTCCATGAGCTTGCCGGGGGTGGGGTTACCGGTTGTGAGGTCCCAGCTCATCAGTGCGTAGTACATGTCGAGCATCTCCATGAAGGCCTGTCTGCTCACAGATCTGCCCCTGGATGGCCCGTCCGGCAGTGGTTCGGCAAGCCTCTCGGGCAGGTCGTCGTCCTCGCGGGTGAAGCCGCGTCTGGCATTGAGCTGCCTCATCATGTTGATCCGGCGTTCTCCCACCTTCATGAGCTCCCACAGGGTTGTCTGCCAGCCTGTGGTGCAGGCCAGGAGATCTTCGATCTCACGGTATGTGAACAGGTTGCCGCATCCCCAGCAGAACATGCACAGGCACAGCGTATCGAGGGTGCTGTAGAAGTACTGCGAGTACACGCTCATGCGGACCTTGTTCAGGTCCGTGGATGCAGGTTCTCCTTTGCCGAGGATACCCAGGCCCTTGCTCAGGTCTCCTCCCCCTGCCAGGAGCCAGTCATGCTCGGAGGACATGTGGTCGGCGCCGATAGGGCAGACCGCATAGATAAGCGCCTGGCTGGGCTTGACCTGGGTCATGTGTGCGGCCAGTCCGTGGTTCTTAACGTGAATGGCATATTTCGCTGTCTTTTCGCCAAAGTGCCGGATCGATGCCTCGAAGCCCTCTGCCAGCACATCGCCGATCCCCTCCCGGCCGGCGACCTTTTCGATGAGCCACATGAGCCCCTCTGCATCGCCGAAGGCAAGGCTCCTCACATCCATGGCCTCCGGCGTGATCAGCCCGTTTTCCATGGATTCAAAGAGGTATGCTGCAAGCCCGCCCATGGTAATGGTGTCCAGGCCGTAGTTGTTGCACAGCTCGTTTGCCTTTGCCACGGCCACAGCATCGGTGATATCCAGGTTGGTGCCTAAAAGCCCCAGGGTCTCAAACTCGGGACCGCCCATTCTGTCTGTCACCTGATAGGGCGTCTCAGACCTGACCTGTTTGCGGCACCCCACGACACAGCCGAAGCACGTGGTCTGTCCCGCGCCTATCTCCGGCTGAAA
The DNA here is from genome assembly GCA_036825155.1 of Thermodesulfobacteriota bacterium. Lineage (GTDB taxonomy): Bacteria > Desulfobacterota > Desulfomonilia > UBA1062 > UBA1062 > DSAD01. The sequence goes on from DAISYU010000082.1 coordinate 7,219, forward strand.
AGTGGCGCCGGCAAGGGCCTTGTAGTCTTCATGGCACCCCCGGGTGTAGTTGTGGGTGCAGACGTTGCCCGCCTCGCTCTGAAAGGCGAGCACGCCCGGTGTCCCGTACTTGTGAAGTGTTGTGGGGAACCCGGCATCAGGAAGCCTCTTCACTGCCAGGCGCGCCAGGTTCTTGAGTCCTTCAGGATCGGCAAAGGTGACCTTGTTCGTGCCCCTGACCACAACTGCCCTCAGGTTCTTGCTGCCGAAAACAGCACCGAGGCCGGTCCGGCCGGCAACATCGTGGAGGTCTGCCACGAGGCAGGCAAAGCGCACAAGTTTTTCTCCTGCGGGGCCGCACTGCAGGATGCTGATCCTTTTGCCCCCAATCTCCGACGTAAGTGCATCGTACACATCAAGCACGCTTCTGCCCCACAGATGGGATGCATCCCTGATCTGCACATCATCACCATCCACCAGCAGGTACGAAGGCCTCTCTGCACTGCCGGTAATGACAATTGCGTCATAACCCGCCCTCTTGATCATGGGGCCGATTTCTCCCCCCGCCTGCGAGTCCGCCACTGCACCTGTCTCCGGTGACAGGGAGGTAAAACAGCACCTGCTCAGTCCACTCACAGCAGCCCCGGTGGTCACCCCGGGTGCTATGGTGATGATATTGTCCACGGCAAGCGCGTCTGTCGAGGCCGTGGTCTCATTCAGCAGAAAATAGGTGCCGAATGCCCCGCCTCCCATGTAGGTGCGGTAGAATTCTTCTGATGGATGCTCTTTATTGATTCCGCCGATGCTCAGATCCACCCGCAGGATGGTTCCGGTATAGCCGTTGGCCATGGTCAGACTCCTTTAATAATACGAGGCGCTGGGCACTGGGCACTAGGCGTTGGGAAAAGATGAAAAAATGGGTATGGTGAATGGTAGACTGTTTCCTGACCAAGTGACTTGCGTACCATTTATCACAACCTCCCGATGTGGTGTAGCTCTCCGCTACGGCGGATTCCCTACCCGATCTACATACTTTTAAGTCATTTCCGCGGAGGCGGGAATCCAGATCTTTACCACAGACCTTTTGCCTTATACCTGCCCTTTGCCTGGGATCTCATTTTCCCATGTTCAGATAATTTGTACCTCAGCGGTGTGTTATTTTTATTTATTTTGTTTCTTCTTTGTTTTTACCCAGCGTCTAATGCCTATCGCCCAGAGCCTGGTATCCCGGGCTTACCTGGTCTTCTTCCCATACGCCTGCTGATAGAGCCTCATCAGATCTTCCTGTGAGCATGATCTCGGG
>DAISYU010000082.1:8600-9946 GCA_036825155.1 Thermodesulfobacteriota bacterium
CCCATACGCCTGCTGATAGAGCCTCATCAGATCTTCCTGTGAGCATGATCTCGGGTTGGTGAGATGGCAGGAATCCTCATAGGCCTTTTCGCACAGCTGCGGCAGGTCGCTTTCTTCCACCCCGGCTTCGGCCAGGCATGTGGGGATACCGATATGCGCTATGAGGTCTTCCACCGCATCGATGGCCTTTTCAGCCGCTTCCTTCTCTGTCATGACGAAGGTGTTGATGCCGAAGCACCGGGCAATCTCGGCATACTTGGGTGCCGAAATCTCCAGGTTGAACCGCATCACCGGTATAAGACACAGGGCATTTGCAAGGCCATGCTGCATTCCGCACACGCTTGACAGGGCATGCGCCATGGAATGGGCGGCGCCGAGATCCTTCTGAAAGGCCACGGCACCCATCATGGCGGCCATCATCATATAGCCTCGCGCCTCGATGTCATTTGGGTTTTTCACCGCACGTTCCAGGTAGTCTGCCACAAACTCGATACCCTTGAGTGCGATGGCGTCGCACATGGGGTGAAAATCCTCCACGGTAAACGCCTCGATGTTGTGGGTGAGAGCATCCATGCCGGTATAGGCGGTTAGTCCGGGGGGAAGCCCCATAACAAGCTCGGGGTCGAGAACGGCCTGTCTGGGCATCATGAGCGGGTTGCAGACCATGTACTTGCGCTTGAGCGATGCAGATGTGATGACCGAGCACCTGCCCACCTCGCTTCCCGTGCCCGACGTGGTGGGGATGGTGATCACCGGGGGCAGGGGACCCTTGATCTGCAGATTGCCTCCGGTGGATACATCGTAGCGGCTGAGCGGCCCCTCGTTGGCCGCCAGCACCGGGACAACCTTGGCAACATCCAGGGGGCTGCCGCCGCCGAGCCCGATAACCCCGTTGCAGCTGCCGGCAGTGAACGACTTGAGGGCCTTTCCCACATCCGTCTCATAGGGATTGGCCTGCACCTCGCTGAACACGTTGAAGGGAATCCCGGATTCTTCCAATACATCCTCGATGGCAGCAAGGACATCCGTATTCTTCAGCCCCGGGTCTGTTACAATCAGGGGTTTGCCGATCCCCAGGTTTTTCAGATGTTCCGGCAGCAGCTTTCTCGCCCCCGGGCCGAACGCGATCTGGGTGGGAAACGAAAACTGGCTGATCTTGTCAAACATAACGCTCTTCCTTTCTTTCAATAATGGTCTGCCCGGTGAATGAATGAAAAACCAGTGCTCATAATTCAATAAAATAATGGTGCAAACAATGAAGGATAGACCTTGAGAAACATTTTTTGCCGGGGGCAGGCAAGGTGTTAAGCCAAGAATAAATGTTTTTTCTTTCGAATTTCGAATCT
>DAISYU010000082.1:10046-14343 GCA_036825155.1 Thermodesulfobacteriota bacterium
GAGGAGAGGAAAACTCGCGCAAAGAGGCAAAGACACAAAGAGTGACTGAGAATGAACCGAACCGGGAAAGATGATATGAATTCTTGGCGTCTTGGCACGAGAATGGACAGTGCTCTAACAATATCCCGACTGCACACCGCTGTTTCAACCCGGTTCGAACAATTCTCCGGGATGTAAAGAGATATTTTCGACCGTGCTGCAATCCCGCAGGCAGTGCAGCGGCTTAGGGTTTTGTCGTCATTTTATATTATGCAGCAGCCAAAGAGGATTACGAAGAACGCACCCATTGATGTCATGAGTAAGGTGTTGCGGATGGCCTTGCGCTGCCTTTTGTCCCGTTCGTTCGCCTGGATTATCTGGTCATGGCGTTCAAGACATCTGTTTACATTGATGACATACCTGCTTCTGTCACCAAAGCAGTCAACCAGACGACAACAGGTGTCTCCGAGCTGTTTGTGCATGATGTTGAAAACATGTTCGCACACACCAAGTGTCTCCATCATCTGGTCTTTATAAAAGTGTGGGCTGGTGCTTCCGGACAGGTCGGAATACCGGATAAGGGCCTCAAGCAATACCAGTTGATTGTCTCTGATCTTCTTCGTGTTCTTCATGTTTCACCTCCTGATGCATAGATTGCTTGGCGTTGTCCTGGTAAGAGAGATTGTGAGTACCAAAGCATGATGCATGCCAGCAGGTACCGGTTTCTAATCACTGGATCTTTTGAATATTCATGAAGAAACAGTTTCATGATCGTGATCAGGGTTACGTGAATAAAGGCTTCCTGTTTCAAATTTTGAATCATGGATTTAAAAAAATCAAGGCATTGGCACTGACCACTGAGGGATCGCCTTCAGTCTTGATTAATAGGGGTCGACCATACGTGCTGTTTGCTTTGATCCTGGAAGGAAAACCACCGAGACGGCTGCGGCCAGTCCCCATATGACCAGATAATAGTGCATCTGGGGACAGTGCATGGTAAAGGCAATGAAGTTGGCGGTTTCATGAAAAAGGATCGCAACCAGTACACTGCCCCGGGCCTTGTTGACGAGCAGCGTCATGACAACAGACCAGCATGTGAGCAGATAGATATACACAAGGATCGAATCTCCGTATTGAAAGGACCCCTCCATGAAGAACAACGGCAGGTGCCAGAGCGCCCAGATACACCCCAGTGCAACACTTGCACCTACTGGTCCCAGGAGGGTCTGGAGCCGCGGTAGTGCAAAACCTCTCCAGCCGATCTCCTCACCCAGGCCGTCATAGATGAGGAAGAAACCAAGAAAGCCCCAACCGAATACCGGGGAAAACCATCTCTGAGGAACCCTGGCATCGTTGAAGCCGATAGCTGCAAGGGTGCTCAGTGCCGTGACAGCAAGGGGAATCGCCACCGCAGCCAGATACCATACCGGGGAAAACCTCCAGTGAAAGGAACGTCTGAATAAACCGGTGATCCCTTGTCTGCCTTTGGCAATTGCCGTGACAAGAATGGCTGCGATCATTGGAGCAGCAGCACCGGCAAGGTACAACACGCCTCCGGCTTGCCCGGGGTCCATTGAAAAAGTAATGCCGAGGCCTTCGTAGAGGCCGTATAAAAGCCATACCTGTCCGTAGGACAAAAGAAAGAAGAGCAGAAGGGATGTCTTCATCCTTTTGGTTTTTTCCTCCTTCATAGCAAGCCCCTCATATCTCCTGATTCCATGTTCTTTGGAAATTGCAATGTGTAACAGTATATAAGAAACAGAATCCAGTATCCAGAATTCAGGATCCAGAATAAAAACCTGAAAGCATACTAAGATATAGTTTTCATAAAATCAAAAAGTGTTTCAACGTTTGTTGTCGCCAACCGGACATGCAAATTAGACTGTAGGTGTTTAGACTGTAGGCTTTAAGGTCTTGGGGTTCAGGCCTGATATGAAGAGGATGTATTCACTAAAAGCCTCCAGTACCCCAAGGGCATTTCTTTCAGGGCATCTATAGCCTAAAAGACTCTGGAAACAGTACCCCAAGCGCATTTCTTTCAGGGCAACTACAGACTGAAATCTCTGTCAACAGCCCCCCTACCGGTTGACCATGGTCACGGAGGTATTAATATACCCTAGGAAGGGAGAGGCTATGTGGCTTCGGTGGTTCCCCTGGAAATGGGTTGTCAGCTATGTGGCACGGGCCCACGGTTTTGTCGACCCGGTGAAGATCCTGTTCCATCTGGAATCCTTTGCCCAGCCCGTGGATATCAAGAAGCCAATAGAGCTCCTGCGGGCAGGCATGGTCTTTCATGCACGGGGGCTTCTCAATACCAATGCCATACAGCACAATCTTGACTGGATATGGCCCTACTGGGTCGAGCGCCAGTACAACCCCCTGGACCCCTCGTTCATCCCGCGTTCATTCTCCATAACCCACGTCAACCTCTCCCATCGCAACTGGACCGCTATTGGCATCCCCGAAAATGACTTCCTCCCTATTGTAGACCCGAGGGGGCTTCTTACCCCTTTCTGGGACAGCTGGTCCCTTGACGTCTGGCTCGTCAGGCAAGACGGCCACAGACTCATCCCATCGAAACTGCCGTCCGTTCAGCAGCACCTGGACCTTGAAGGGTCGGTGGCTGTCGTAACCCGAAGTACTCAAGATGCATCGGAGCTGATCTCACGCGCGGAGGTCATGGAGAACGACTCCTCCCTGGACTGCACGCTTACCTTGAGCGCTCACTGTAAAGGCGATGCATGGATCGTGGTGTCTGCGAGGCCCTACAACCCTGAAGGGGTGAGCTTCATAAGCGATATCAGGTCTCTCAACAGTGCACCGGGATGGAAGATAAACCGGCGGCATGTGGTTCTCTTTGACCGCAGGCCCGAAAGATCTCTTTTTTCCAACTACAAAAAAGGCGATGTTCATACGCTGCTGTCTGAGAAGGATTCGCCCAAGGGTATACAATGCCCGGTGGGCATGGCCACTGCCGCCGCACTGTTCTCTATGAAAGGCAAGGGAAAAAACACGGTGCAGGTCCGGGTCCCTCTCGGGAAGAAAGAATCTTCTTCCCCCTCACGTGGAATCTGGAAAGCGGCTCTGGCAGGAGCGGCCAACGTGCGCCTGCCTGATACGCTTTTCCAGTCGCTCTACGATTCGGCTCTGAGAATGCTTATCCTTCATTCGCCTTCAGATGTGTACCCCGGTCCTTACACCTACAAACGCTTCTGGTTTCGGGATGCGTGCTTCATCCTCCACGCACTCTTATGCGCAGGGCTTGCCGGGAGGGTCCAGCGTGTGATCGACAGCTTCCCGGACAGGCAGACCCGTTCAGGGTTTTTCCTTTCCCAGGAAGGAGAATGGGATTCCAACGGCGAGGCGCTGTGGATCATGAAACGCTACTGCGAGCTTACGGGGACGTCCCCGAAGATGCAGTGGAAGTATGCGATACAGCGCGGCGGAAGCTGGATCAAACACAAGCGTCTTGCGGGCAAACCGGGGGATCTTCACGCAGGGCTGCTGCCTGCCGGTTTCAGTGCCGAGCACCTGGGGCCGAATGACTACTATTTCTGGGACGACTTCTGGAGTATTGCCGGGCTGCATGCAGCGGCAGACCTCATGAATATGCTGGGAGAATCTCTCAAGGCAGGGGAATTCACTGAGGAGGCTGTGGATCTCCTCGATGCTGTTGAAGCATGCCTGGCAAAGGTTTCCAAGATTACCGGGAGGAGGGGAATGCCGGCAAGCCCGTACCGCCGGATGGATTCGGGGGCAGTGGGCTCGCTTGCGGCAGGCTATCCGCTGCAGATCTTCCCGGCAAAGGATGAGCGCCTCCTTGATACGGCGGATTTTCTGGGCAATACCTGCCTGGTCCGCGGCGGGTTTTTCCAGGACATCATTCACTCCGGCATCAATCCGTACCTCACCCTGCACATTGCACAGGTATACCTCAGGGCAGGGGACCCCAGGTTCATGGACCTGCTGAAAAGTGTTGCAGAGCTTGCATCGCCCACAGGACAATGGCCCGAGGCCATACACCCGCTCACCCTCGGGGGATGCATGGGCGACGGGAACCATGTATGGGCCGCAGCGGAATGGGTGCTCATGATACGCAATTTGATGCTCCGGGAAGAGGACAACCACCTCTATATCGCCACCGGGATTCTCCCTGAATGGCTCGCCGGGAACGATCCCATCACCTTCGGCCCGGGCCCCACCTCGTTCGGCGATGTATCGGTGTCCGTCATCCCCGGTGAACAGCAGATCGAAGTGAGGTGGGAGGGATTCTGGAGAAAGAAACCGCAAGGCATCGTGGTACACCTCCCCGGATATG
>DAISYU010000083.1:0-14247 GCA_036825155.1 Thermodesulfobacteriota bacterium
CCAGACGTAAATAAAAAGGCCATACCTTTTACGGTATGGCCTTTTTTATCCCCATAAACTAAGAGATTGTGCTGTATTAATCTTTGCTCATCTGGTTTACGTAGCACATGAAGTATGCAAGTCCTACGAAAACAGCACCACCAACTATATTACCGAGTGTTACCGGTATGAGGTTATTAATGGCAAAACCACCCCAGGTAAGTGCGTCAGCCTTGGCACCGAGAGCTGCTACTGCATCGGCCATTGCGGCATCACCCTTGAGAACGATACCCATGGGGATGAAGTACATATTAGCAACACAGTGCTCAAAGCCTGAAGCAACGAATGCCATGATCGGGAAGAAGATACCGAAGATCTTGCCCACGACATCCTGTGCTGCGAATGCGAGCCACACAGCAAGACACACCAGCCAGTTACAGCCGATCCCGCGATAGAATGCCTCTGCAAAGGTAAGGTTGACCTTGCCGGCAGCGATGTTGATTGCGGTTGTTCCCACTGCATTGCCACCTGTATGCCACAGGTTCGTTTTGTACATAATATAGACAAGGAGAAGTGATCCGAGCAAATTGGCGATGTAAACAACTACCCAGTTGTAGACTATGCCTGTTACGCCGAACTGGCCCCTTGAAAGACCTATGGTCATAAGGTTGTTACCCGTAAAGAGCTCTGCACCACCGATGACGACGAGCATCAAGCCTACGGAGAACACGGCGCCGCCCATGAACTTTGATATTCCCAGGCCCAGCTTAGCGCCGGTACCGGTGACGATCATCGTACAAAGTTCTGCACCAAATGCGATGTAAGCTCCGGCAAAGAGACCCAGAATCAACATCTGCAGGAATGGCAAGTTGGCCTTTGTTTTTCCAGCATTAGCAACTGCCTCTGCGACCTGTAGTGGTGTGTTAAATCCCATACAAACCTCCCTCTAGTATAATTTTCGTTTTCTTCTAACAGAACTGTGTCTGTTATGCCACCTTTTTTATCCTTACCGCACTCACCTTGTATTCAGGTATGTTGGCTACCGGATCTATGACCGGATTCGTGAGTCTGTTGACCGCTGCTTCGCTGTAATGGAACGGGATGAATACGATCCCTTCATCACACCGGTCATTCACATCAGCCACCACCTCTATTGTTCCTCTGCGTGATGCGATCTCCAATTTATCACCCTGAGAAACCCCCAGTTTCGCTGCATCGTTTGGATTCAATTCCACAAACGCCTCAGGTGTCCTGGAGACAAGGCCCTTGGACCGTCTGCTCATCGTAGCTGTATGGTACTGGTACAGGATACGACCTGTTGTGAGCAGGAACGGATACTCATCATCGGGCAGTTCGGCGGCAGGTATGTGTTCACACACGCTGAACAAACCCTTTCCGCGAGTGAATGCTGCCGAATGAAGGATCGGTGTTCCGGGATGATCCGTGTTGGGACACGGCCACTGGAGACTGTTCTCTTCAAGCCGATCATAGGTGATACCGGCATAAGATACTGTGACCTTGTTGATCTCGTCAAGGATGTCCCTGGCGGTTTCATACTTCCAGCCTGCACCGAGCTTGTTGGCAAGCATGGTGATCACTTCCCAGTCGGGTTTTGCCTCTCCGGGGGCCTCGACGGCCTTTCTGATAAGCTGTACCCTTCTCTCGGTGTTCGTATAGGTACCATCCTTTTCCGCCCATCCTGCTGTCGGCAGTACAACATCGGCAAGCTCAGCGGTTTCATTGAGGAAGATATCCTGTACGACAAGGAGATCAAGGTTCTTCAACGACTTTTCCACATGGGCAAGGTCAGGATCGGACATCATGGGGTTCTCGCCCATTACCCAGAGTGCCTTCACAGTCCCTGCAGCGGCTCCATCCAGAATCTTCGGTATGGTGAGCCCTGCCTTCTCGGGAAGCGCAACACCCCATGCCTCTTCGAACGGCTTACGGTCAGCTGCTTCTCCTACCTTTTTGTAGGCCGGGAGATTGCCGGGCAGACAGGCCATGTCACAGGCACCCTGTACATTGTTCTGTCCGCGAAGCGGGTTGACGCCGGTACCCGGTCTGCCGATATTGCCGGTGAGCATGGCCAGGTTGGCGCAGGACTTCACGTTGTCTGTTCCCGTGATATGCTGCGTGATACCCATGGCGTAGACGATCGCTGCTGCATCAGCGCCGGCATAGAGCCGTGCTGCTGCCTTGAGATCCTCTGCCGGAATTCCGGAAATCTCTTCAACATACTCAGGAGTATACTTGCTCACAGTCTCCTTGAGTGCATCAAAGTTCTCGGTTCTCTCTGCAATGAACTTGTCATCAGCGAGACCCTCGGTGATGATGACGTTCATGATACCGTTGAGCCAGGCAATATCTGTTCCGGGTTTCTGCCTGAGCCAGATAGTTGCATACTTTGCAAGTTCTATGTTCCTTGGATCCACAAGAATGAGCTTGGCGCCCTTTTGAGTAACTGCCCTCTTTATGAATGTTGAGATCACCGGATGATTCTCTGTCGTATTGGTACCGGTGATCAGATAGCAGTCAGATTCACCAAGATCATCAATGGAGTTTGTCATTGCACCTGATCCGAATGCTGCGGCCAGACCGGCCACGGTGGAGCTGTGTCAAAGCCGCGCGCAGTGATCCACATTATTCGTTCCGATCACTGCCCGTAAGAACTTCTGGAACAGGTAGTTTTCTTCATTGGTAACCCTTGCAGATGCCAGGCCGGCTATGGAGTCGGGCCCGCTTGCCTGCTTTATGCCGTTGAGCTTGTCAGCAACATAGAGGATAGCCTCTTCCCATGAAGCCTCTTTCAGTTCTCCGTCCTTTCTGATCAGGGGAGTGGTAAGCCTGTCGGCATGTGATTCAAAATCATATCCGAAGCGGCCTTTGATGCAGAGGCTGCCATAGTTCGGTGCAGGTGCATCCTCTCTGGGTGTAGTGATCTTGACGATCCTGCCATCCTTTACGTTTACATCCATCTGGCAGCCGACGCCGCAGTATGCACAGGTGGTACGCACCTTCTCAAGGTCATCACCCCTGCCCTGGAAGCGTCCCTGCTTTTCAAAGAGTGCTCCCACTGGACATACACGAACACACTCGCCGCAGAATACGCAGTCAGAGTCTTCATACAGGAGTCCAAAGGCTGGGCCCACTGCTGCAGTCGGGCCTCTGCCGGTATAATCCAGCACCTGATTGACCTGAATCTCGTTACAAGCCCTTACACACAGCCCGCAGAGCACGCACTTGTTCATATCACGTACGATCATCTCGTTGGCCTGCTCGAAGGCTTTCACCTCGGCGGGTTCACCGAACCTTGGGGATTCTACCCCGAGTGAATATGCAAGATCCTGAAGAACACAGTTTCCACTGCTCTCACAGGTGATGCAGTTATGATGTCCCTGGGTCATCAGCAACTCAACAGCAAGTTTGCGCGCCTGTAAAACGCGTTCGGTCTTGGTATAGACCACCATACCGTTTTCGGCCGGCATTGCGCAGGCAGCTACGAGCGAACGTGCCCTTTCCACCTCAACAACACACACCCTGCATGCGCCTACAGGCTTCAACTGCTCGTGGTGACACAGGACCGGAATGTAGATTCCGTTGGCCTTTGCCACCTCGTAGACAGTCTGTCCCGGTGTGAATTCAAATTCTTTCCCATCTATGGTTATGCTCATAGGATTTCCCCCCTAGTCTTTACTCTAACTCGCCGTCACAGCGTAAGCATCGGCATGCTTCTTTGTAGGCAACCTCTTTGGAGTAACCGAGTTCGACCTCCACGAAACTCTTGATCCTTGTAGCTGCGTCCAGTTCCGGCATTATTGCCTTGGGTGTCTCGATGACATCTTCATCCACTTCGAACGGGATCTGGATCTTTTCTTCTTTCGGTGCCTCATAGGCCGGCTCACCGTTCTTCGCGCGGATCGCCTCATCCACATCGCATGCTACCTTATGGCCCATGGCAATGGCCTCAACAACCGTTGCAGGTCCTGTTGCCGCATCACCGATGACATAGATGCCGTCAGCCGTGGTCTTTGTCTTTGTCTTGGCGACGATCTCTATCCCGCCCCACTTGTCTATCTTCACATCTGAATCGGCAGGAATGAACGAGGTATCTGCAGACTGAGAGATAGCGGGCACGATGGTATCGATGCTCAGCGTATATTCGCTGCCTTCGATCGGTACCGGTTTCCTTCTGCCGGAACGGTCAAATTCACCAAGTTTCATCCGCTGGCAGACGACGCCGGTCAGCTTTCCGTCTTTTCCAACAAGTTTGGTAGGAGCTACCAGATACTCGATCTTGACGCCCTCGTGCTCTGCCGCAACGATCTCGGGTTCCCAGGCGGGCATGTCTTTTCTTTCTCTGCGGTAGAGAACCGTAACATCCTTGGCTCCGAGACGCACAGCCGTCCTGGCCGCGTCGATTGCTGAATTACCGCCGCCAACGATGGCCACCTTGCTTCCGACGTTCACATCTTTACCAAGGTTGACTGCTCTGAGGAATTCGACTGCACCCCAGACGCCTTTCAGATCTTCACCGTCGATCCCGAGAGTCCAGCTCTTGTGAGCACCGCAGGCAATCACGATGTTGTCATAATCCTGGTTAAGTTTATCGAAGGTGATGTCCTTGCCTACTCTGGTATTGGTCTTGATTACAACACCAAGGGCCTCGATATCAGCCACTTCTTCGGCAATAACATCTCTTGGAAGCCGGTATTCCGGGATAGCATAGCGCATCATACCGCCTGCATAGGGCAGCTCTTCGAATACCGTGACAGCATAGCCGCGTTTCGCGAGATCCTGCGCTGCGGTAAGGCCACCTGGGCCAGCACCGATAACCGCTATCTTTTCATTCCGGGTGACCGGAATCTTTTCAACCTTTGGTTTGAGCCCATTGTCGGCAATGTATCGCTTGAGCCAGTTGATGGCCATGGGGTCATCGAGCTGTCCTCTGCGGCACTTGTTGGCACAGAACTGCGGGCAGACCCTTCCGCAGGACCCTGAGAAGGGATTGGTCCTTCTCATGACCTTGTATGCATCGTCAAGCCTGCCTGCACGGATCAGTGCGATATATGCAGGCACATCCATCTCGATGGGACATGCATGCTGACAGGGTGACTTGAACAGTGCGGAACACACTGCGGCTGGACACTTCTTGTCGTAGATATGTGCTTCGTATTCATCCCTGAAATAACGGATGGTTGACAGGACCGGGTTCGGAGCTGTCTGACCGAGTCCGCACAGGGCAGAATCCTTGATGGTGGCTGCCAGCTCTTCTAAGAGCTCGATGTCGCCGTCTTTACCTTCACCGTTACAGATCCTTTCGAGGATCTCGAGCATACGCTTGGTACCTTCACGGCACGGTGTACATTTTCCGCAGGATTCTTCCTGACAGAATTCCATGAAGAACCTGGCGGTATCGACCATACAGGTGTCTTCGTCCATGACGATGAGACCACCCGAGCCCATGATGGCGCCGAGTTTGATGATCTCTTCGTAGTCGGTCAGGGTATTCAGAGCGCCTGCCGGGATACATCCGCCGGACGGGCCGCCCAGCTGTGCTGCCTTGTAACCTTTACCTTTCGGGATGCCGCCGCCGATATCAAAGATGATATCGCCGATGGGGGTGCCCATGGGAACCTCAACCAGACCCACATTGTTCACAGCACCGGTCAGAGCGAACACCTTTGTTCCCTTGGAGCGCTCGGTACCGATTGATGAATACCAGTCACCGCCCTTGAGGATGATCTGCGGCACATTGGCATAGGTTTCAACGTTATTGAGAACAGACGGCTTCTGCCAGAGACCCTTGCTTGCCGGGAACGGCGGCCTGGGCCTGGGCATCCCTCGTTTTCCTTCGATAGAGTTCATCAGAGCGGTTTCTTCGCCGCAGACAAATGCGCCGGCGCCCTGGTAGACCTCGATATCAAGGCTGTAGTCTGTGCCGAGGATATTGTCACCAAGCAGTCCGTATTCCTTGGCCTGAGCAATAGCCAGCGTGAGACGTTTTATCGCGAGGGGGTACTCAGCACGGCAGTAGATGTAACCCTTGTTTGCACCGATGGTGTACCCACCGATAATCATGCCCTCGAGCACTGAGTGGGGATCCGCTTCGAGGATCGAGCGGTCCATGAATGCACCGGGGTCACCTTCGTCGGCATTACACAGGATGTACTTGATATCACTGACTGCCTTGCTGGCAAACGACCACTTCATACCTGTGGGGAATCCGCCGCCGCCTCTACCGCGAAGACCCGACTTCTTCATCTCTTCGATGACATCATCGGGGGACATCTCGGTCAGGGCCTTGGCTGCAGCCATATAACCGTCACGGGCAATGTATTCATCGATCTTTTCAGCATCGATCAGTCCCCTGTTCTTCAGGGCGATGAGCTGCTGTTTGCCGAAGAACGGGATATCCAGCATATGCGGGATAGCTGCTTCGGTGACCGGCTCTTTGTACATCAACCGCTGGACCGGACGTCCTTTGACGATATGCTCTTCAACGATCTCGGGCACATCCTCTTTTTTCACGTACTGATAAAATGTTCCTTCCGGATATATAACCATGATCGGACCGGCGGCACAAAAACCGTTACACCCGGTCTCGACAACGGCAACTTCGTCAGACAGCCCTTTTGCTGCAAGTTCCTGGTGTAAGCCCTGCAGAACAGCTGCACTGCCTGTAGCATGACAGCCGGTACCACCACATACGAGTATATGCGCTCGAAAAACCTTCATTTACTCTCCCCCTTTTCTTCTTGCTCCCGACCCCGCGCCAGAACAAACTCGTTCTGGATCTCGCCGTTTATGACGTGCCTCTTGAAAATCTGCCGGGCCTTGTTCTGGGTAAGATATTCATAGACAATGGGTTCTTTGCCCTGCTCTTCAACTGTCGCAAGAGGCTCCCTGCTGCAGATGCCGATGCAGCCGGATGTAGTGACGATAACGTCATCGGCGTTACTTTCACTGATCTCGTCCATGAAGGTATCTAGAATCTGTTTGGCGCCCGAGGCGATACCGCATGTGCCCATGTGCACCGTAATCTTCACGCGCTTGGTACCGGCTCTGAACTGATCTTCCTTTTCAACCCTTTCTTTTATCTTCTTCAAATCATTAATGGTTAATTTTGCCATGTCAGCCTCCTAATCATACTGAGCCAGCAATGCATCCAGCTTGGCGGGCTTTACCTGACCGTGCGTATCTTCGTCAACAACCACGACAGGAGCAAGACCGCAGGCCCCCAGACATCGCACTGTCTCTAATGAGAAGAGCCTGTCTTCTGTGCACTCCCCGGGTTCGATCTGCAAAATATTAGAGAGTTTCTCAAGAATCGGCTTGCCTCCGCGCACGTAACAGGCGGTCCCGAGACACACTCTGATAACGTGTTTTCCGCGTGGCACCATGGTAAAGAATGAATAGAAGGTAACAACTCCGTAGACATTCGCTACCGGGAGATTCAACCCGCCGGCCACCCGCAACTGAATGGCCATGGGAAGGTACCCGCATACATCCTGCACCTGTTCCAGCACCGGAATCAGTGCGCCAGGTTTGCCTTTGTACCTTGAAATAATCTCATCGACTTGGGCGAGTTGTTCTGAGGTGAAATCCTCCAACTCTGCATTAATTTGAGACGTATTAATACCTGCCACTTTTACCCCCCTATAAGTCTTTTGAGTATCTGTTTCTGTTTCTTTTCTGACACCTCTGAGCAGTTTTCCATACCACGCATTATGCATGGTATCAAGAGAAAAACTGAATATTGGTTCAGCGTTCAGTGGATGAGAATTAAACCCGATTTATTAAAAAATTACAATAAGGATGATTCTGATATCGGGGTAAGATACGGCCCACTTTGCTGTCATTTTTTGTCTTACAGCCTTTGTGGAATCTGATAGCCGTCACGTGCCTTCATACATATTTATTTGAATCAATACAAGTTAGTTATCGATTAACAGAGTAACTATCAGATCTCCACATGAATCGATACAGTGTAGGACCCTACCCTGAACACATTTGACGATATGCTGTTTACATGAACATAAAGGTGAAATAATGCCTGATTACCCGGCATGACAAACGGTTCTGTAAAAGAACCGCCGACGCACTGTGCAAAACCCCTTTCCCTCTATATTTTCTATAACTTTATGTATATTGGTCAGATAATTCTTGACACACTCTATGCATCTCCATAACAAGGATATGGACATGACAGGAATTGTACTCATCGGAGGGAAATCAACACGATTCGGCAAAGACAAGGTCGTTGCCTCTGTGGGCAACAAACTCCTCATACAACACGTTATCGAGGTTATCGAGCCCCTCTTTGACGAGGTCATCCTCATCGGACACAAGCGAGAAGACCTCAATACCTTCACCATTGTCGAAGACTTAAGGCCCGGCTGCGGCCCTCTGGGGGGTATCTACACTGCACTGAGTGCCGCCAGGACACCACACAGCTTTGTCTTTGCGGCCGATATGCCGTATCTCCACGAGAGGTTCATCTCTTACATGATTTCGTGTGCAGCTGATCATGATGTTATAATCCCGGTTTGGTCAAAAGGGAGAGAACCGCTCCACGCCATCTACCACAAGAGGGTCCTCCCGGTGGTGAAGAGCCTGCTGGACGCTGATATGTTCAAGGTCTACAACCTGCTGAGCCAGGTCGATACCCTTACTATCCCTGAAGAGACCATAAGACAGTTCGGCAGGCCTGAGGAGATATTCGCCAATATCAATACCCTGCATGACATACAAAACATGGCACAATAGCAATATCCTGTATCCATAAAAAGGTTACCGTCCTATGATGATGTAGCCCAGCGGATGTTACCATCAATAATTGAACGGCAATTCATCGCAACCATTGGAAAACCTTCTCACTGTGTGGTATAGGATCTCCATGGACAAGTCCCTGCTTTGCAACAGTATGTATGAACTCATAAAAAAGACGAGCACCGAACTTCCAGACGATATACTGGGTGCGCTTATACAGGCGGGGCAGGCAGAGAAGAAAAGCAGCACAGCCCATGATATACTCACTACCATCTGTGAAAGCGTCGCTCTTTCAAAGAACAGGGCACTACCGGTATGTCAGGACAGCGGATCTGTTTTTGCCGTCATCAGGGCCCGTTCAACAGAGATCTTTCTGGAGGTCGAAGAGGCCATCAAACGTGCCATTGTCGATCTGACGGAGCAGGGTATCCTCAGACAGAACTGCGTGGATACCTTGACGGAAACAAACACCGGGAACAATATCGGCCGGCATGTTCCCCAGGTACATTTCCACCCGGCAGAAGGACCGACCCACATCTCCCTCATGCTCAAAGGCGGCGGTTCGGAGAATGTCAGCACCCAGTACAGCCTTCCCCACGAAGGGCTCAAGGCCGGCAGGGATTTCGACGGCGTACAGCGATGCATCCTCGATGCAGTCTATAAAGCCCAGGGCAAGGGGTGTGCGCCGGGAATTCTCGGGGTATGCATCGGCGGTGACCGGGGTTCGGGGTACATGATAGCAAAGGAACAGCTCTTCAGAAAACTCCATGACAGAAACGACGATGAAGTGATTGCACAGTTGGAGAACCGCGTGCTTGAGATGGCCAATGAACTGGATATCGGGCCCATGGGTCTGGGGGGCAGGACAACGGCCCTGGGCATCAAGATCGGCACTGCAGGCAGACATCCCGCCTGTTATTTCGTTACCGTAAGCTATTCCTGCTGGGACACGAGGCGCTATTGCGTCGAACTCGATGATTCAGGAGCAATATGCACATGGCTGTAAAGAGGATCACCACCCCGCTCACATCCGACATCATCAGATCCCTTATGGCAGGGGACCAGGTGATCATCTCCGGCAGGATCGTCACTGCACGTGATCAGGTTCACAAGCATCTGGCGTCAGGGGGCGGCTCTCCTGTTGACCTGACAGGCCTCGTTATCTACCACTGCGGACCTGTCGTGAAAAGGCAGGGCGACACCTGGCAGGTAACCGCTGCGGGCCCCACCACATCCATGAGGGAGGAGCCGTATCAGGCGGATATCATCAGGAATTTTCACCCCGGCGCCATCATGGGAAAGGGCGGTATGGGTGAGAAAACACAGGAGGCCATGAGATCTCAAGGCTGCGTGTACCTGCATCTTGTGGGAGGCGCAGCACAGTTCTATGCACAACGTATCGTAAAAGTGGAGGCCGTGCACATGCTTGAATTCGGCCAGCCGGAGGCCATGTGGGTCATCAAGGTAGAAGACCTGCCGGCCCTGGTGACCATGGACTGCCATGGCAGGTCGTTGCACAGGCAGATTGAGGATAATTCGTTTGCGAGACTGCAGCGATTATTGAATGAATAGTCCCCATCAGGGGTACTGAAATCTGAGGGGAAACACAGCACAAGAAGGAGGAGGGTTCAATGAATGTCAAAGAGATGTTTGATCTAACGGGTAAAGTGGCTATCGTAACCGGAGGGGCACGGGGCATCGGCAAGTTTATCGCTACCGGTCTTGCCGAGGCAGGAGCGAATGTGGTGATTGCATCGAGAAAGGTCGCCAACTGCGAACAGATGGCAAAAGAGCTTGCAGGCCTCGGGGTCAAGACCCTGGCCGTAAAATGCGACATGGGATCGGAAGAGGATATTGCAAATCTCGTCGATGCAACAATGAAAGAGTTCGGGACAGTAGATATCCTGGTGAACAATGCAGGCATCACCTGGGGTGCGCCAACCCTTGATTTCCCCCTGGACAGGTGGGACAAGATCTTTGCCGTCAATGTCCGCGGTGTCTGGATCCTCTCTCAGAAGATCGCAAATATCATGAAAGACAAAGGCGGTGGAAAGATCGTCAATATCTCTTCCATCTTCGGCTCCCGCGGCTCCATTGAAGAGGGGCATCCGGCAGTTGCCTACAATTCATCCAAGGCTGCTATCGAAATCCTGACCAAAAACCTGGCAGTGAAACTCGCCCGGCATAAGATCTATGTCAATGCCATAGCGCCGGGATTTTTCCGCACCGACATGATGGAATATATCTTCAAGCCTGAAATGAAGGCCATACTCGATATCATGCTCGGGCAGATTCCGCTGGGAACGTACGGTGAGGAAGATGACGTAAAGGGCCTGGCCCTGTTCCTCGCATCACCTGCTTCCGACTTCATGACCGGGGCGATTATCCCGGTGGACGGCGGACTCGGGGCAATGTAGCAGAAGATTTCGGAATGAGGCTCTCTCCAAATGTGGAGACAGCCTCTTCCTTGATCCAGAAGCAAGATTTTTCCAGTCTATACTAATTCATTATTTTTATATGTACTTTCTTTGCGTGCACAAAGAAAGTACCAAAGAAATGCACCCCAAGAAGCCGCTCCTTTTGGGAGTGCGTTCGTTCGCCGATGGAAAATCCGCTCGCAATAAACTCGCTTCGCTCAAACAGAAATTGCTCGTCTTTCGGATTTTCCTTCGACTCACTCACCGGCTTCCGAGGGGCCCCAGGTTTCGTGCTGAAATTCACAACCCGGGAGAAAACCTTTGTGATTTTTTTGAGCGTTGATGTGTAATCACACTTGTCATATCTGTAAATATGTCTTTGAGAGATGTTTAGAAATCTGAAACAATCAAAGCTTGGAGTAATCTCATTAGGATGGAGTATGCAACGCCCAGCATCAGTGGCGTGGACGATAGCACGCGTCCATCTGAATACGATGGTTAGCTTCTTCATTAGATGACAGTATCTCTAATTAGCTTTATGTGCTTATTAAAAAAAGGCTTTATAACTTTACACTTTTCGTTTGGGTCTTTTTGCCCTCGTTTCAAATGAATATGTCTTTCTTCCCAATGTTTACCATCAAGATCAGGTTGCCTTAAATCAATAATTAATCTTTCTTTTTCTTTATCAAAAACATACTGAGAAACATGGTGCTGTGGATGTGTATGTACAGTTACTCTCGCAGCTATAATTTGGTGATTCTGCCACCATAGGCCTGATAGTATGCAAAAGTTGATGAATGGAATTTCTGATATATTCTCATCCCAAAAATGATTAATTATTTCAATTAGATTTCTATTCTGCAAATATCTTTCTATTATTTCTGGAGGATAGATCCAAATCACTCCAATGTTATCAAACTTTCTTTCCCATTCTACTGTCGATTTATCACGTGCAATATTTTTTCTAGGCATATGACTTCCTGAAGCTAACGCTCTCTAATCAGCCGCGCTGCTTTTTTCGTCGGCTGAATTAGCCTTGTTAGCTGCTTGGCTCATGTATGATTTTTCCTACATAGGCTGCATTTGCAAGCACTGAATTTATGTATTTATCGAAAGGTGGCTGCTTTAATCTTGTTGAATTCAGATGGTTAATCAGACCAAGCATTAAAACTGCGAGAGCCTGTCCGGGTTTGTCATCATTTGTAAAGTTGACTTCAACTAATCCAAGCTCATTATTATTTTGCCGTATAAGGTCTAATTCAAGAGAGCCCAGAGCATAGCCTTCTGCTGTTTTCATAAGATTAGATTTTGTAATGACCGAACCATCGAGAAAGCAAACCACATTAGGATTAGGCAAGCTGTTTGATTCATTTAGCTGCTTACTGAATTCAATAGGCTCGCAATCATTTTTACTTCCAAAAAGCATAAATGAGAATAATTGATTCTGAACATCTCTCGTAGCACTAACAGATAGGCCAACTCCTAGCTCTATACCATTTCCAATATAGTTGCTCGATACAGGCTCCCTCGAGAAGTTATCGACTACTTCTTTTACTGAAGAAACATATTTTCGAATGTATTTCTTGTTCTTGTAGTAGCTGGACTTAATTTCACCAACCGCATACACAGACTCATATGGAAAGAATTGAGTGCCATTTTCTCCATCATATAAAATTTGCGTAGCACTTGTGTCTACAATAATGACGTCAAACTGAGGGCTCACATTCATATCGCTATCTACAATATGACCGTGGCCCACATAGTATTTTGTGGGCAACCTCTTCGATAGCATTTGACGGAATGGAATTTCAAGTTCATCCCCACTTGCATCTATATCGCCAGTTTTATGAACGATTCCAACTGAGTTTTTTGCTTCTAATAATTTTGAAGCTTCTTGCTTGTAGATTTCATCAATTGGAAATTTTCTCATAATGTTTTTGTCCTCATCCTTTGGCAGCTAACGCC
The DNA here is from genome assembly GCA_036825155.1 of Thermodesulfobacteriota bacterium. Lineage (GTDB taxonomy): Bacteria > Desulfobacterota > Desulfomonilia > UBA1062 > UBA1062 > DSAD01. The sequence continues at coordinate 13,134 of DAISYU010000083.1, forward strand.
GCTAATCAGCCGCGCGCTGCAGCGCGTCGGCCTGGATGCCTTTGTTAGCTTTAATTATTTCTTTGCCTTATCTGAAGGAATAAAGGCTTTCTCTCCAAACATATCAAAATCATATTGCATAGCTTTCCAGGTTTCTGAATTCATAGCTCTTAATGGGGCCTTGCGGTAATCCGTATCGATTTTAATAGCCTGCTTTTGAGATATCTTATTGTAAAAACCTTCACAATTACGGGCTCTGTCCTTTAAATATTCACCAAAGTTAAGAGGCAGGGTATATTTAGGTGATACTATGTTCCCATGCTTAACGTGAAGTATAGTTCCTACCCATTCCTTAGGCCTTGGGACATTTATAAACCCTACGATCACGACATGTCCCATTTTGGTATAAACATGAGCTGTATCATCCGTATAAATTGCGTCCATATCAATTACTCGTAGAAAGTATCTATTGATATTGGTTGGTAGCTCATCAAAAGTATGCTCTTTTATGGCCCCTAAGAATAACATATGCTGTTCATGTTTTTCTGGATGCGGTCGTTTATCTAATAAAAAATCTTTCCATACTTCTAACGCATGCGCAGCAGCTTTTTTATGATGCTCTGGGTATATCGATAGTATTTTATTTTCTAAAGAAGTTAAAACTCGCCATGAAACAGAAGTAGCAAATTTTAAAAGCCAGGGACCATAAGTTTCTTTTGGGATATTCCCATTACACGATGGCTGAAATATCTCTTCAGAAAATGATTTCTCAAATCCGGAGAATAGTTGTTCACATTCTTCACAAAGAAGATGTTTCTTTAAGCCATCTTGAACTCGCCTATTTAAAATTTCTCCAAACCGTATAAAACCAGTAGCAGATGATTTTTTAAGCCATTGAATAACGAAACTTGGAATTATATGGCTCTCACATAGTTCTTTTTGTTTCCCGCAAAGCTTACAAATACCATCCATTCTAAATCGATTCCTCTATGAAGCTAACTATTACTATATATAAAAAAAGGTTGCATATGGGCTATTAGCCAAGCAAATGTAGAAATATAACAAAAAGTTTATATGCCCTCCCCTAATTCATTGGTTGATATTATATCATTATAAACAGAAAAAGAAAAGCCTA
>DAISYU010000084.1:0-14064 GCA_036825155.1 Thermodesulfobacteriota bacterium
CCAATTCTCATCTGTTGCATAGTCAACAGATACCCAATATAGTCCCCATGATGACTTTCAAATTATCCTCTCTGAGACATAACGAGCCTGGCATCACCGGCACACTTAAGTTCGTACCAGTGGATACGCTTGTTGTTTAGTTTTTTTCATTTATCGCCGAGCAAAACGGACTTGTTTTTCTGTAACAACTACAAAAGAATCATATAATCGATCGGAATAGGACTGGAGAAGTTTTGATAATACAAGTGTTTTTGAGGATGATCCCTCATCTTCAAGCCGAAGAAGAACTACGCCCTTATGAAGTACTCCTTCACGAAATACCTTTTCTCCAAAGTCTTTGTCATTGGTAACTAATATTCGATTATCGTCAATACACATATTTATAACTTCATCGTCATCAATCCCTCTGAACTCGTCAAATACAGAAATCACATCATGCCCCTGCGATCTTAACCAATCCGCTACTGCAGGACCAGTACATTCATCGACAAGGAACCGCATTAAGACGACTCCATAACCAATGGCATAAATTCAGTGTTTTTCAGCGACTTCATTGCAAACAAGATACAGGCTCTGATGTCATCATGTGTGAGCCCTTTATATTCATTAACAATATCATCCTCTGTAGAGCCGTGGGCAAGGAGGTTTAGGATATAATCTACCGTTAAACGTGTTCCCTTGATAACCGGTTTCCCTGCCATTAACTCTGGATTTATAACTATTTTTTTGAGCAACTTAGCATCTTTCATATAGGGAATCTCCTATGTATTAGATAAAAGAAACTTACACTGTAGTCAATGGATGTAATAGGGAAAGTAAGGATTTCAGGCCATTATGAAATCTTTTATTTCAGAGAATATACCCTGTAAAGATTTAAGATATCACATATCCAATACATCAACAGCCTCTCAGAATAACCCTGTACCGGATCAAATGGAGTGCCCTTTCTTTGTTTCTTTGACTCGGGCCGTCCATGGCCCTCACCCCCTGGGCGAAACTGAAGTTCGTCCAATTCGTCTGTCCTGACGAATTGTCTCTAGGCACATAAAGAAAGAAAATAAAAAAGTGCTTGCTATTATGTTTTAGATTGCATATAAAGACTTTGGATTGTTGTTGAAGGTTTCGGGGGCAGCTACCCCATGGCTGCCCTCTTTCCCCCCTTCATGTCAGACCCCTTCCCGGCAGCAGCATGCAGCACACAGGCAAGCCCGGAACAAAAGAATATTCTTCCATGATTTCCAATCAAAAAAACCTATGCTATAGGATACCAATACACTACACGATACAGCATGAGCTGTAGAACTAAAGGGATGGGACATGAAAGAACACGATGACAGTAAGACCGGGACAAAGGGTGCCGAAGAGACCAGGCCGACACAATCACTCGATTTCATCCGCGCCATCATTGCCGAAGACAAGAAGAACAACAAGCATGAGGGGCGCGTGCATACCCGGTTCCCCCCGGAGCCGAATGGCTACCTGCACATCGGCCATGCAAAATCCATCTGCCTGAACTTCGGTATTTCAGCCGAGAATGAGGGTGGGCTGTGCAACCTCAGGTTCGACGACACCAACCCGAGCAAAGAGGACCAGGAATACATCGACTCCATCTTTGAAGACGTGAGGTGGCTCGGCTTTGACTGGGAAGACAGGCTCTACTATGCATCTGATTATTTCGAGAAGCTCTACGAATTCGCGATCCAGCTCATCAAGGACGGCAAGGCCTATGTGTGCGACCTGAACGCCGAAGAGATCCGGCAGTACAGAGGCACGCTCACCGAGCCCGGCAAGGACAGCCCGTACAGGGACCGCTCTGTGGAGGAGAACCTCGACCTGTTCCAGCGGATGAGGGCGGGCGAATTTCCCGACGGCTCCCGTGTGCTGCGGGCCAAGATCGATATGACCTCCCCCAACATGAATATGCGCGACCCGGTCCTCTACCGGATTCTGAGAGCCACCCACCACAGAACCGGCAACACGTGGTGCATCTATCCCATGTACGACTACACCCACCCCATTTCGGATTCCTTAGAGGGCATAACCCACTCCATCTGCACGCTGGAATTTGAAGACCACCGTCCGCTGTACGACTGGTCGCTCAACGAACTGGACATCTTCCGCTCCCGGCAGATCGAGTTTGCCAGGCTGAATCTCACCTATACGGTCATGAGCAAGCGCAAGCTCCTGGAGCTTGTGCAGGAAGGGCTCGTGAGCTCCTGGGACGATCCGCGCATGCCCACTATATCCGGTCTGAGGAGAAGGGGATACACCCCGGAATCCATCAGAAATTTCTGCGATAAGATCGGGGTGGCCAAAAATGACAGTATCGTGGACATCGCCCTGTTGGAGCACTGCATCAGAGAGGACCTCAATGAAAAGGCGCAGCGCAGGATGGTCGTGCTCAATCCGCTCAAGGTGGTGATCGACAACTACCCCGAAGACTCCTTCGAGGATTTCGAGATCCCCAATCATCCCGACAATCAGGCCATGGGAACGAGGAAGGTGCCCTTTGGCAGGACAGTCTACATCGAATGCGACGACTTCATGGAAGATCCGCCAAAGAAATTCTTCCGCCTCGCTCCGGGCAGAGAGGTGAGGCTGCGAGGTGCATACTTCATCACCTGTGATCGTGTGATAAAGGACACCAAAACAGGAGAGATAACCGAACTGCATTGCAGCTATGATCCGGCAACCCGCGGAGGTGACGCCCCTGACGGACGGAAGGTCAAGGGAACGATTCACTGGGTCTGTGCAGAGCGCTCCGTCGAGGCCGAGGTCCGTCTGTACGACAGGCTCTTTACCACTGAGAATCCCGGCGGCGACAAGGAAGGTCCGGATTTCAAGGCATACCTCAACCCCGACTCACTGAAAACACTTAGCTCCTGTCGCGTGGAATCATCACTGAAGGACGCGTTACCGGGCGAGAAATTCCAGTTCGAACGGCTCGGCTACTTCTGTGTTGATTCCAAGGATTCATCGAAGGACCGTCTCGTATTCAACCGTACGGTTACGTTGCGAGATTCCTGGGCAAAGATTGAGAAATCTATGGCGCCCAAGGGCAAACCCGATGCAGAGCAAGCAAAGCAACCCGTGAAAGCGGAGCAGCAGGGCACGGAGATCACCATCGAAGACTTCTTAAAGCTGGACCTCAGGGTGGGGATTGTGCGCGAGGCATCTGCCGTGGAGGGGTCCTCGAAGCTTCTGCGTCTCATGGTGGATCTGGGGGAAGGCCGGGACCGCCAGATCTTTGCCGGCATACAGCCGACCTATCCCGAGCCTGATTCCCTTGTGGGCCAGAAGGTCATTGTGGTGGCAAACCTGAAGCCCCGGCAGATGAAGTTCGGCCTTTCCGAGGGCATGATCCTCGCAGGCGGCGACAAGGACACCTATTATATCGCGACATTCACTGGTGAGCCCAAGCCCGGCGACAAGGTGTCATAACCTGCAGATAAAGCGGCTCCAACCGGCCTTTGGATCGCCCCGGTTGGAGCCGCTTTCAATCATACTACGCTCCACAGGGTGCATACATCCTTTGAAGCGTCGCGGCTCGATTCGCTCCCACACAGTTCATTTCCTCTCTCATATAAAAATCAGGGGTTATAAAATCTTTTCCATTTTCCGATAGGTGCCCTATTACATGCTATCTTTTCAGGGGGGCATAATGAAAAAAGGGCTTTTTCTTCTGCTGTTCGTTCTGTTTGCCGCACAGCCGTGTCTTGCCGAGATACACTTTCACATCGACGTACTCCAGCTCGGTGATACCGAGGCGTTTGACCGTGCATACGACGGACTGCTCGACGGCCTCGCCCGGCAGGGCCTTCTCAAGGGACACAACCTGAAGGTTGAAAGATATGTCATCGATTTCAAACCACAGGAGAGTCTGTGGGGGAGGCTGCGCACCTATCTTATGATAAAAAGCGTGTGCTCCCGGGTGATCAGAGGGAACCCCGATCTGGTAATTACGCTCGGCACACCTGCAACACACTACTTTCAGGACAGGATTGCCTCTGCAGGAATCCCTATGGTGTACAGCCAGGCCCTGCTATCGGCATCCTGCAGGGAGGATGGCATCACCGGTGTTGTCTCAACCGCCGCTGCAACAGACATACTCCATGCAGCTATCCTCGCTCTGCCGCACATTAAGACCATCGGCATTATTCACAGCGCCGGCGCCTCTGCCGATTTTCTGAGCGAGGCGCACATGTGTTCGGAACGACTCGGATTGAAGGTGATCTCACAGGAGATCGACATGTCCGAGAGCATTCTCCCTGCAGCCAGGCAGCTCATTGCCTTGAGGGTGGATGCCTTTCTCATACCTGCCGATGCTTATTATGAACAAGGGGACTATAGGGCCAGCCAGGAACTTCTGGCCATCCTGCATGAACATACACTCCCCTGCATATCGTCTCTGCCGGGCCTTACCGAAGGGCCCCTTCTCTATCTCAGCCCTGATTTCGAGGCGCTGGGCGATGCCACTGCAGCATATGCACGAGATATCATCATCGAGGGGATAGAGAGCAGGGATCTGCCTGCTGTCAGCTGGATGGACAACAATTTTGTCGTGGATCTCAATGCCGCCAAAACGCTCGGTATCTGTTTCAGACCGAAGACCTACAATCTCCTGAGCATGAACAACTGATCCGCGTTCATATCGGGACCCCTCATGAGCACCAGGGATGTAGATGATCCTGCTGCAGGAGGTTTCCCCTGGATAAAGACCGTTGTTGCATGATATTATCGTGAAAATGCAGGCTTAGGTTTTTATTGGCCCAGGGAGCATGCAATGAATGAACTTATTGATGCCGTGGCACAGGCTTATATCGACTATACCTCACCGCTGGTCTATCTCATTGAAAAGGTCACTGAATCCAGACAGAAAGGTACTATCCTTTCACTCCGACAGATGGAGGACTTTGTGGAAGAGGCCACTGCCACCACCTGCACCATCATTCCACTCCATGCATTACTGTCCTCGGTGAAGGATTCGGATACGGGCAAGGCCGGGGACCCCACCACCAGGTTCATCATGGAGGTCATCAGGGAAAACGTCCTTGTCATGCTGCGGGATAATATGACGCAGGCGGTTTCCCGGCTGATGAGAGACTACAATGACGCGGCCGGGTCGCCACAAGCCATCGATACGAGTTTGAGCCGGGCATCTCATGCCATATGCACCGAGCTCTCCCGCATCAAGAGGCTGAACCGCGGCTTTCTGCCGCACCCGGATCTCAAGGAATTGTGGGAGCGGTTTTCATGCCGGGACGATTTTGCCATACCTGATCTTAACTAGTTTTCTGCATGGAGGTAGTGGCGTTATGCCTCTCCCGGCTCCTGAACACCGGAGCTTCGTCATCCCCTGATCGTCTCCTGCTGAGAAAACCTCATGCACTTTCGGTGTGTATGGCGCCTGCCTCAATAAATTTTGCACCTGAACTGAAAAGCGTCTCAAGGGCACGTGAGACACTGTCTTCAGGAGAAGCAACAGCCTTTGTGAGGTCTGGCACCACATACACCTCATAGCCATTATCAAGGGCATCCACGGCAGAGAAGAATACACAGTAGTCAAGTGCGAGACCGCACACAAAGATCCTGCGGACGTTCCTGTCTTTCAGATAGCCATCAAGTCCTGTCCGTGTCTGTTTGTCGTTCTCTAAGAATCCCGAGTAACTGTCTATGTCCATGTGGTAGCCTTTGCGAATGGTCGCATGTGCGAGCCTGGTATTTACAGCCCGATGGAAATCGGCACCGTGGGTACCCTGAACACAATGATCGGGCCAGAGAACCGGCCCAAGCCCGGGGGCATCATAGAGATCATAGGGGTTCTTCCCCTCATGGGACGACGCAAAGGAGTGGTGGCCTGCGGGGTGCCAGTCCTGGGTGAGAACCACCGTGGCACCGGATTGATGAAAGAGCTGCATCAGGGTATTTATTCCGCTTATAGTGACATCACCATCCTCAACCGGCAGTGCTCCGCCCGGCATGAAATCATACTGCAGATCAACCACGATGAGTGCATCATCACCACGTAGGGTTGCCGAGATTTCATAAGGTATGTCCTGATATTCCATACTGCGGTCCTCCATCATATACGACGTAGAGAAACGAGATTACCATACATGACTATAAATTTTGAGTACCGATATCAAGGATGAAAACTCGCTGAACTCCGGCTTGTACTTTTTATGAGGTTCAAGCGCATGACAACTCTTCTTCAGCTGTCTATCCGGTCCTCTTCTTTGACAGATGATATTTTTCGGCCTTTAAGTAGAATGTCTTGTAATTCAGCCCTGATTCCCGAGCCGCCTCGGCAATGACGCCGTTGTGCTTTTTCAGCAGATGGGCAAGATACTTCCGCTCGAACTGCTCGATAATGGATTGCTTGATGGAATGGTACTGCGCCCCCTCGCCAACATCCACCCAGATTGTCGGCTCATCGCTCATGCTTCCTGTCGGCACGGAACTTTCCTGTTCAATGCTCCCCAGGCCGGGAAAATATTCTATAAGATCGGACCGGGTAGACACTATTGTCCGCTGGATAAGGTTTTCAACCTCCCGGACATTGCCCGGCCAGGAATAGGCCAGAAGCTGCTGCATCGCCTCGTGAGAGACCCCTTTGACCTTGGAGCCCAGCTTCTTGGAATATTTATTTATGAAATGGCCTACCAGCAGTGAGATATCGTCCTTTCTCTCCCTTAAGGGCGGAATTATGATGGGAAGGACACTTATCCGGTAGTAGAGATCTTCACGGAAGAGTTCTTTCTTGATCATATTCTGTATGGGACGGTTTGTTGCACAGATCACCCTGAAATCCAGCTCAATTTCCTTGTTGCTTCCCAGGCGCGTTATCTTTCCGTCTTCAATCACACGCAGGATTTTTGCCTGCAGTTCGAGCGGGATATCTCCAATCTCGTCTAAAAACAGTGTCCCGGTATGTGCCTTCTCGAATTTTCCGATACGCTGGGATATGGCGCCACTGAATGCCCCTTTTTCATGCCCGAAGAACTCCGATTCGAGAAGGTTCTCCGGCACCGCTGCACAGTTGATGGTCACAAACGGCTTTGCACGCCTGTCGCTGCGTGAGTGAATAGACCGGGCCACGAGTTCCTTTCCCGTACCGGTCTCACCGAGTATAAGCACAGTGAGATCGGTATCGGCCGCGGTCAGGATCTGATCGTAGAGCTTCTGCATCCTCGGATTGGACCCCACCATCTGGTCGAGCCCTTCTGAATACTGCCTGATCTGGCCCTTCAGTTCGATATTCTCCTGCAAGATCTCCTGCTGCCGGATGATCTTCGTGAGCGAAAGCTCCAGCATGTCCATCTTGAACGGCTTTTCCAGGAAGTCGTACGCCCCGTATCGCATTGCCTCCACAGCGCTCGAGACGCTGCCGAAGGCCGTGATCACCACGACATAGGTTGATGGATATCGTTTCTGAATCTCTTTGAGCAGCTCATACCCATCCATCCTCGGCATCTTCAGGTCGGTGATGACGATATCGTGGTGTGTACCGCGCAGCTTTTCTAAGGCTTCAAGGCCGTCATTTGCCGTATCGACGTGCAGATCGAGACTTGAATGATCAAGAGCATCCTTTAACTGCTCGAGGAAAACCTGCTCGTCATCGACAATCAGGATCTTTTTTTTAGTATCGAAAAGCTGCTCCATATCTGTACCGGCAAACCCTTTATGCTCCACTGTTATCCATCTGCACGACCTTCAGATTTTTCTTCGGGTGAAACGGGTTGAACCAGGGGAAGCCGTATGACAAACCGAGCCCCGCCCCCTGGAATATTCATGGTTTCAACCTGTCCGTGATGCATATCGACGATCTTCTGCACCAGTGCAAGACCGAGCCCGGTCCCCTTCGATTTTCTCGTAAAGAACGGCAGGAAGATGCGCGAAAGATCCTCCTCATCAATGCCGCCCCCGGTATCTTCCACCCGGATCTCGAAGACATCGCCTTCCATATCCTTGTCGTCACCGGGAACACATGAGGTTGTGATAGACAATATACCGCCTTCGGGCATTGCATCCAGCGCATTGTTGATCAGGTTCTCAATAACCTGCCTGAGCTGGATCCCGTCAACGACAATGGTGTCGTGGTCTTTGTCAAAGGAGGTTATCACCTCAACCCCCTGCGAGTCGAACTGCTCGCTTCGGTTGAAGGTCAGTCCCTCGATGATATTGCTTATACTGTAGGGTTTCGGTCTGATCTTGCCTGAACGGGTCCAGTCCAGGATCTGTGTCACGAAATCCTCGAGGTTGTTGATCCCGCTGGTTACGCCTTCAAAGAGTTTCTTCTGCCGCTCATCGAGTGATTTGGAATGAAGGAGCAGTTCGACCCCGGTCTTGATCTGCTGGAGCGGGTTTCTCACCTCATGCGCCACGTGTGCGGACATCTCTCCCAACAGGGCCATTTTCCGCGTCTTCTCGAGCTCCCTCTCCATACGTTTTATATCCGTGATGTCCATAATGGAGACAATACTCTGTTTTGTACCGGGAATCATGCCGATGGTAATGAAGGAGTCCTTGACGTTGCCTTCTCTATCAACAAACCGGAATTCATACTCGGACGGGACATCTTTTTTCCGTTCCCTGCGCGCCCGGTGGTAGCCTATCATACGTTCACGGTCATCCGGATGCACGATCTGGGTAAAGGGCAGCTTGCCCTCCATCTCCTCCCGCTTGTAGCCGCTCAAGATCTCCATCTGTTTGTTTACCAGGGTCATGATCCGGTTCTCTTCCAGCAACATGATGGCGGTCCCGGTGTGTTCCACCGTAGCCCGATATCGTGCCTCAGAAGCCCGCAGAGCCTTTTGCGCCTTTCTCTTCTGAGTGATGTCTCGTATGATGTTCTGTGTTGCGGCCCTGCCCTCGTATTCGATGATCGAGGGATTGAATTCAAATGCTCTCCACAGACCATCCTTGCCCAGAAGGGCGATTTCGTAGCGCTCGGGAACCGCTTCGCCGCGTATGCGTTTTGCATACCGCCCCTCGATCAGGTCAGCAAGTTCAGGTCGGACAATGTCCTTGAATCCCATATCGGCGAGTTCGTCTTCATTATACCCGAGCATTTCTCTGAATTTGGGATTTGTATATTTGAAACGGTGATCCTGGTAGACAAAGATGCCGTCGTTGGCATTTTCCACAAGAATCCGGTATTTCTGCTCTGACGCCTTGAGCCTGTCCTGGACCTCTTTAATGGGTCCGAGGTCCCGAAAGATGCTGATTACTGCTATGGGCTTGCCTCCCTGATACACATACGATGCCGATATTGATATGGGTATTGATTTGCCGTCCCTGGTGTTCAGGGATGTCTCTTCGGCAACGAGCCGGTAGGGATTTTCTGCCGAGCCCTTATTAAGAATGGAGATGATCCTCCTGCGTTCCTCCTCATCCATGAACTCATCTAGGGAAATCTTCCTGGAGATCATCTCTTCGGCAGTGTAGCCGGTAATCTCTTCGGCCGCCTTGTTAAACATGAGGGGATTTCCTTTAAAATCAGTGGCTATGATAGCGTCGCTGGAATTCTCGATGAGCCCGATGAGGAATTGATTGAACGACTCAAGGTGGTCCTCCAGGTTCTTCCGCTGCGTTATGTCCCTGGCGATATTGAGTGTTGCCGGTTTACCCCCAAGCGTAATCACCGACGGTGAAAGAGCTATGATCCGTTCCTGGGCGTTTCTCGTAATGAAGACGACATCGTATCGGTCAGGCTCTTTTTCTCCCCGTATCCGCCTGCTGTACCGTTCCTCCATCATCTCTGCAGTCTCGGGACGGACCACATCTTTCAGCCCCATATGTTCGAGTTCGCTCTGATTATAGCCTAATATCTTCTCGAAGGCTGTATTTACGTAGAAAAACCGGTGATCCTGATAAACAAAGATGCCGTCGCTGGCCTTCTCCACCATAGTCTGGAATATGGCCTTGCTGATCTTTTTTGCCTTAATCTGTGAAGTCGATTGACAATACATAATACAAACATCACGATACACAATGAGCAGTAATCTATCAACAAAAATCAGCGGGAAAATGTCACATCCTATGAAATTTTCTGCTATGTTATCGTATGATTAAAAAGATCGGGCAATAATATTGTCTGACAAAGCCGCACCAGCACAGCGAAATGAGACAGCACAAGTACAGTCCACTCCTGTGATGCTCTGTTCCACAGAAGATGCCCGGTGATTGATAATGAATTGGAAGATTGCCGGCAGGCCGATTACGCCTTGAACTTCCCGAAGTCCTCGGGATTCATTTTCTCGAGAATCTCTTTGAGTTTGTCCTTGTCCTGCTCGAAACCCACGATGACCTTTCCTGACGAATCCTTACTCGTATCGACCCGTATGGCATCCTTGATCACGTGGTCTGCAACAAAGATCTGGGATTGTGTTCGAAGGGCTATGGCAATGGCATCGGAGGGCCGTGCATCGATCTTAAACTGTGCCCCCTCTATCTCAATATTGATCAAGGCATAGAAAACATTATCCTTGATATCAACCACCTCAATTCTCTCTATGGTAGCACCGAGGGTGTCGAGCATGGATTTAAACAGATCATGCGTCATAGGCCGGGAGTAGTGTATTCCTTCTATGGCCGCAGCAATGGCACTCGCCTCCATGATGCCTATCCAGATGGGGAGGACATACTTGCCTTCCACATCTCTGAGCACAACAATGGGGGCATTGTTCGTGGGGTCCAAGGCGATTCCTGCCACTCTCATCTCCATGAAGGTTGTCATGAATCGTTCCTCCTATAGGTAACATTAAGAGCGTGCCTATGAATAGTCAATATGTAAAAACAGATGCCTGTTAACTCCTGCTGAAGGGAAATGCTATTTCCTCGTTGAAATCTCGCGTCGCAGGAACACCAGAAGATCATCCATGTCAAAATACCTGTTATCCGGCCTGAGACCGGATTTTTTCAACCAGTGCTGTATCCTCAGCACCAACGGGGGGATGATTCCTGCCTCATCCAGTCTCGCAAGATGATCGACCATATCGTCCCTGTGGACGTCAATGACCTTTTCACCCTTGGATATACCGATGACCCTGTCCACGATCCCCAGAAAATCCTCCTGGTTGTGTGTCACAAGGATCACCGTCGTGTCCGTGAAGGAGGAAATGATCTTGATGAGTTCCTTTCGCCCCGAGGCATCCATGCCTGCTGTCGGCTCATCCAGGATGAGCACCTCAGGAGAGGTCATCAGAGCCGAAGCCAGCGCAAGCTTCCTCTTTTCCCCGGAACTCAGGTTGAAGGGGGTAAGTCTTTTAAGTTTCTCGATATCCAGACGAAACCGCTTCATCATGGTTCGTGCCCGCTCTTCGATCTCTCCCTCTTCGAGAGAATTGAAGTTCTTCAGGGCAAAGGTCAATTCATCATAGGCGCTCTCGTGAAAAAACTGGTGTTCGGGGAATTGGAACAGCACACCTATGCGCCTGCGAATCGATGGGAGCTGTTTGGTACGCCTGAGATCGCGGATGCTCTTCCCGTCGAAGAGCACATCACCCTTAGTGGGGATGATCAGTGCATCCAGCAGTTGAATCAGGGTTGTCTTGCCCGATCCGGCAGGTCCGATTACGGCGATCTTTTCCCCCTGGGTGATATCAAGGCTGATATCCCTGATGGCCCATTCATCACCCGGTACATCATAGCGATAAGACACCCCTGTGCATTCAATCTTCATGTCCGTGCAAACGTTCTCCTTATCTTGGTGACATCATATGTGTTCAGGCATGCATCCGGCGTGAGGAGCCCTTTGCGAGCCATCATCACCCCGTAGCGCATATCGAGCAGCCCTTGGGCAACATGGGCATCGGGACCTATAGCGATCTTCCCGCCCGCACGGATGAATCCCGGTATGCGCCGCCAGTCGAGGTCGAGCCGCATGGGATTTGCATTGAGTTCGATGGCAACATGGTTCTTGAGCGCCTCGGTCAGTACAACGTCGAGATTCACCCTGTAGGGTTCACGCGCCAGAAGCAGTCTCCCGGTGGGATGGGCGAATATTGAGGTGAATGGGTTTCTCAAGGCCTGAACAATCCTGTCGGTCATCCTGTCCCGGTCCATGTCCATGTGGGAGTGAATGCTTGCGATGACAAAATCAAAGGAGTCGAGCACATCTTCAGGATAATCGAGAGATCCGTCCGGGAGAATATCGGATTCGATACCCTTGAGTATGGTGATCCCGTCAATATCCCTTTCAAGCGCCTCGATTTCTCTGTGCTGCCTTTGTATGTCATCGATACTCATCCCGCCGGCATAGTATGCGCTCTTGCTGTGATCCGAGATCCCTATCCAGGCATACCCCATCTCACGGGCTCTTTGCACCAGCTCTTTCAAGGGGGTTCTTCCGTCACTGAATGTCGTATGGTTATGAACGGTCCCTTTGATCTGATGGCCCTCAAGGAGCCGGGGGATGGTATAATCCTGTTCGTAGAAGGTCGCTACAGTCTCTTCCCTGATTTCGGGCGGGATATAGGGAAGCGAAAGCTCACGGTAGATGTCTTCTTCGTCCCTGACTTCGATGCGCTTCTCTCCACTGAACATTCCCGTATCATTCAGTTCATACACCATTTCTCGGGCGCGATCTCTCATACGTTCCACATGTTCTTTCGAACCGGTGGTGAAAAACATGGCCAGGGGAAATTCTCCTTTTTCCACCAGGTGCAGATGAACAGGCGGTCTTTTCCTCTCCGATGGGATGTGGAGGACCGATCCCTTATCATTCACGGAGACATCGGCGAGGCATTCTCGTATCAATCCTCGGGCCTCAGAGGTCTTCTCCACCAGTATATCGATAGCGGATATTACCTCCATTGTTCTTCGGCATTCGCCAGAGAGCTCTGCATGCAGACGGGCCTGGTGCAGTCTGCCCAGAACCTCGTCCGCATAGTCAAGGCTCGTATCGAGAAGATACTTTCCCCGGTACCCCATGACCGTTTCAACTGCCGCTTCGAGCTCATGAACCCTTTTCCTTGGAAATCCCTTTACCCCCTCGAGCCGGCCCTGCCTGCAGGCATCGAGCAGATCCTCGAGCGTGTTGACCCCGAGCTGTTCATGAAGCAGACGCACACGCTTCACCCCGAGTCCCGGCACCTTGAGAAGCTCATCGATACCATGGGGGATCCGGGAGCGGACCTCTTCGAGAGCGGAAAAATCGCCGCGGATCACCCAGGCCTCGATCTTGTCGGCTATTGCCTTACCCACCCCATCTATCCGGGAGATCTCTCCCTGCTCAACAATCTGGCTTACCGGCATGTCCAGGGATTCAATGGACTGTGCCGCCCTGCGGTACGCCCGGACCTTGAACGGATTATCGTCCAGGATCTCGAGTCCGTCTGCCAATGCCAGGAGGGCGTCAATGACCTGCTGGTTATCCACAGGCCCTCCCCGTGACGACTCCCCCCGCATAATCAACCAGGCAGATCCGCACCAGATCATTCACCGCAGCAGAGCCGGTGACCTGAACACGCAGATAGTTCGAGGTGATGCCGCTGAACGAATCGCTGTTCGTGTTTGTCACGATAACATCGCCGGTGGAACCCACCTGAGACCGAATGAAAGTATCTCTCTTCTTTCGGGACAGGTCCCGGAGTATCCTGGCACGGTCCCTTTTCACTGCCGCATCCACCTGAGAGGCATACGTGGCTGCAGGGGTCCCTGGTCTCGCCGAATAGGGAAACACATGCAGATAGGTAATATCCAGATCCTGCAGCAAAGAGCTGGTCTCCCCGAAACACGACTGATCTTCCCCGGGGAAACCCACCATGATGTCGGACCCTATGGCCACATCTACTGAGGCCGATCTTACCTTGCTCACAAGATCACGATAGTAGCCTGCTGTATACGGCCTTCCCATTCCGGACAGGATCCTGTCGGAACCGCTCTGCAGGGGAAGGTGCAGGTGTTTGCACACCCGTGGATCCTGAGAGACAATCTCTATGAGTTCATCCTCCACTGTCCATGGTTCCACGGAACTGATGCGTACTCTCGATATCGATGTGTGTGCAAGGATCCTGTGTATGAGTGCAGTGAGGCCTCCTTCAAACAGGCCGATGTTGATGC
>DAISYU010000085.1:0-14028 GCA_036825155.1 Thermodesulfobacteriota bacterium
AACTCCAATACGGAGGGACCACGATGAAAAAGACTGTTTTTCTAGTATCCCTGGCAGCCTTTTTTCTTTCGTTCATTGTATCCTGCCAGAGCACGAAACCTTTCCCTGTTGTTGATATACATATGCATACATATCAATGGAACAAGTATGGAGATCCTCCACCTCCGAATCTGATTACCGGGGATGTACCTGCGGCAAGATCCGATACCGAAGCAATCAAGGCCTATATAGATCAAATGGATCGTTATAATATCGTCCTGGCTGTTGGGTCCGGTCAATTGGAGACGGCAAGAAAATGGAAGACTCATGCTCCTGAGCGCTTTCTCATCGGCATGGAGTTCCCCAGGTATACCGCGCCGGTGAATAATCGGCTTGAACAATGGCCTGATGTTGACGAGTTGCGAACCTTATATGAGTCCGGTCAACTTCAGATAATGGGTGAAATCAGCGCGCAGTACGCAGGCGTAGCTCCTGATGATCCAGAACTGGAACCCTATTATGCCCTGGCTGAAGAACTGGGCCTTCCGGTATGTTTCCACACCGGGTTCGGACCTCAGATGTCGCCTTATCTGGGCGATCCTGATTTTCGCATGCGCCACGGCAATCCTTTGCTGCTTGAGGATGTCCTGGTGAGGCATCCGAAATTGCGGATTTATATCGCCCATGGGGGGTATCCGAATCTTGAAGATACCATTGCCCTGATGCTTATGTATACACAGGTATATATGGATATTTCAGCCATAAGCTGGTTGTTAACCCCGGAAGAATTTCATACCTATCTGCAACGCCTGATTCAGGCACGTCTCGGGAAACGTATTATGTTTGGGAGCGACCAGATGATCTGGCCCAAAACCGTCGGGATGTCAATTGATGCAATTGAGTCCGCCACATTTCTAAGTGAGGAGCAGAAGAAGGATATATATTTCAACAATGCTGCGGATTTTCTCAAACTGGATAAAAGCAAATATCTGCCCGGATCAACTCAGTACTATGATGAATCAGGCGCCCGCATTATAGTGGTGGTCGATAATGAGATCAGGATGAGACCGGCCAAGCCTGGCGATAAAGAGACGGTTACTGTTAATTTGAAGCTGAATGGGGTGAGGTCAACAGCCATTCAGGTTACAGGTTGGGATATCGATGATGTAGCGGAGACAGTGATGTTGATAAATGACCGGGAGGTGAAGCTGCCTGATGAGATAGTGGCAGATGTGGCGCCAAGGACCGTTACCATCGAGCTCGAAGAGGGAGTGTTGCAGGAAGGTGAAAATACCATCGTCTTTGTCTTTGCCGAGGCCGTCGGTGGAACTACCGGATTTTCCATTCTCGACGTCAGGATCCTGCTGCGGGAGTGATTGTTTTAAACTCACACGGCAAAATCACGCCAGGCAATAGGCAACGGGCTTCGTTTACAACTACGGCATGAACAAGCCGGGCACAACGAAGGATGAAAAAGTGTTTGGTTTGTTTCAGGTACATGTATAATGTTTTAAGGTTTTTATTCTGTCCGCCGTGGCGGATGAATTCTGGATACTGGATTCTATATTTCCGAATCCTTCGCTTTCAGCGCGTTGTACACTGCCTCGGCAAGTTCACTGGCGACCATGGGTTTCATCACCATATCGCGAATCCCGATGTCACTGATCATCTTCTTTGTTACCCCCAGGTTGGACCCGGTGCACAACACGATTGCAATATCGGGCCTAATCTTGAGCAGTTCCCTGGAGAGCTCGATGCCTGTCATCCCGGGCATGGTCATATCGGTGAGCACGAGGTCGAACTCATGGGGCACTGACCTGAAGATCTCAAGTGCCTGGGCTGCGCTGGTTGTTGAAACGACATCATAGCCGAGATGTTCAAGTATGCCCCGTCCCGAGGCTATGACGCCCATCTCGTCATCCACGAAGAGAATCCTTCCGCTGCCTTTCATGACAACAGCATCCGGAGGGGGAGCCTCTACCTTTTCTCGTTCATACTTGGGCAGCAGGATGTGGAACGTAGTCCCCTTGCCAGGCTCACTGTATACCGTGATGGCTCCTCCCAGGTCTTCTATGATACCGTGGACAACAGCGAGACCCATGCCGGTGCCTTCACCGCGTTCCTTGGTGGTGAAGAACGGATCGAAGATCCTGTCGATGATTTCATCGGAGATGCCGCATCCCGTATCAGCGATATTCAACCGCAGGTATTTGCCCTTTGCCAGCCCCTTGTATTGCAGTTCGATCTCATCGCCCAGCTCCATCTCAGTCAGGCTGACATCGAGTACGCCGCCGGTCTCCTTCATGGCATGAGCAGCGTTGGTGCAGAGGTTCATGAGTACCTGGTGGATCTGGGTGGGGTCTGCCATTACCGTACTTCCTGATGGCGGGAGATCCTGCCGTATCTCGATGGTGGCGGGTATGGAGGCCCGGAGAAACTTCAGTGTTTCCTTGATCAGGGGGCTCAGCTCTATCGGATTCTTCTGAATTCCTGACTTGCGGCTGAACGTCAGGATCTGTTTAACGAGGTCCCGTGCCCGTGCTCCGGCCTTGAGAACCTCATCCAGTTCCTTGTCGATGCTCTTGCCCTTTCCGAGCTTGATCTTGGCGAATTCGGTAAAACCGAGAACAGAAGAGAGGATATTATTGAAATCATGGGCAATGCCGCCGGCAAGCGTTCCTATTGCCTCCATCTTGGAGGACTGCCGGAGACGGGCCTCGAGGTTTCTCCGCTCCTCCTCCGCCTGCTTCAGCTCGGTGATGTCCTGTCCCGATCCGATGGTGGCGACAACTTTTCCATGTTCGTCGGTGAGAACCGAGTTGTGCCATGCAATGAGTCTCTCTCGGCCGTCTCTCCTCAATACAGGATTTTGAAAGAACTCAAAGGGTTCGATGTCTCCTGATACTATCTTATCAAATACAAATTTCACCTTTTGCCGGACTTCTGCAGGAAGAAAGTGGTCGAACCAGTTCTTGCCGATAATTTCCTCCTCGCTGTATCCGAGAATTTCACAGCCCTTCCTGTTTATCTGGCCGATGGTCTGATCCCTGTTGATGACAAGGAGCATGACCCCTGCTACATCAAAATATTTCTGTATCCTGTCCCGCTCTCTCTGCAGATCCTCCAGGGCCTGGCTGCGTTCGGTTATGTCTTCCACGCTGCCTTCATAGAACAGAATCGTTCCGTCATCATCCTTTACGGCCCGGCCGTTGATACGAACCCACCTGACTGTGCCGTCGTATCTTTTCACGCGGGTTTCAAACCCTCGTACGGTGCCGTCTCTTTCCATTAATGTCTGAATCTGCCTGCGTTTGTCGGGATCCATATAGATGTCTCCGGCATTCGTTTTCAGGATAGTTTCCCGGTCCGGATATCCGTACATCTCAATGAAAGCAGGGTTTGCATCCAGAATCTGACCATCGGGTTTGGTCCGGTAGAGCCCGACAGGCACCCCCTCGAACAGGCCGCGGTAGCGCTTTTCGCTCTCACGAAGTGCGGCCTCTGCAAGCTTGTTGTTCGTTACATCAATCAGGGTCTCCACCACCTCGGTAATGTTTCCTCCGGAATCCCTTATGGCCGCGGCAGTAAAATTCAACCATTTCCCCTTGTCGCCGATATCCGGGAGAAACTCCGTCCCTTCATAGGCATCCGGTATCAGGGTGGATTCCCTGGCCCTGCCGCCGTATAAGGAAACAATCTTTTCAGGAGACCTGTCCAGAACCAGGTCGCTCAGACAGGGCCTCTCCCTCCTGTAGAACGCCCGCCAGTGCTCTTTTGTATTGAGTACATCTTCTGCCTTTATACCGCTCAGGGCCTCCATTGCCTTGTTCCACTGTATCACCATATGGTCTTTGTCGATGACAAAGGTGGGGATTGGCGATCCCTGGATAATGCTGTGAAGCTTCTTTTCACTCCTTTGCTGGGCCTGCTCAGCCCGCTTGCGCTCGACAAGTTCACGGGAGAGTTGATCTGTCGCCATGCGCACGTTCCGCCGGAGCGACCATGACCACAGGATCGTACCCGCCAGGATAAGAAGCAGGGGCAGGGCGATGATTGCGGACCACTTGAGAACCTTGACCGGAGACAGGACTTCCGGCTGCAGCACCCCGAGCCATTGGTTGAATATTTCCTGGTAACGGCCGGTAGCCTTGATGATCCTGAGTCCTTCATTGAGATCTTTCAGGAGTTCGTAATCGCCCTTTCGTACGGCGAAACAGAATTGGTTCGGTGAGAAAGGTGGGCCGGTCGTCGTTATGTTCGTGAGCCTGAACTTGCGCGCAAGGAACAGCCCCTGCCTTTCCAGCAGCAGGGCGCAGTCGTGTCTCCCCGATGCCAGGAGACGGAGTGCTTCTCCAGGAGAAGTTACCAGGAAGAGTTTCTCGGAGAATCCCTGTTCAAGGGCGTAATCATGCATGATGTCACCCTTCTGCACGATTATCTCTTTGCCGTGCAGGTCTCCGAGAGATTCGATGGCTTTATAGTCTTTACGGATGAATATGGCGTTGTGAACTATTGTATGCGCTACCGAGAAATCCACGTACTTGAGTCTTTTTTCCGAATAGAACATCCCCTCCACTGCATCGATCTCACCTTTTTCAAGGGCGTTTCGTATTTCTGCCCACGGGCCGAGCCTGATCTCAACCTTAAGTCCCATCACCTCGGCCACGGCCCTGATGAGGTCTACATTGTAACCGGCAGGCCGGCCTCTGGAATCGAGGAACTCGTACGGGGGCAATGCCTGATCACCGCCCACAATGATCGGACCATCTCCGGGTTCATTCTCTTCTGCAGGGGCATGAGCTGGAAACATGATCCAGAACAGAGCCGTCATGGTCAGGACAAGACCCAGGCATATCAGGTCCCTGCAGTGTACCATCATAACTCTTAGAAGATATCCTTTGTCAGTGACTGATCTCTTCATGACGGTAAAGCACACTCCTTTTCATGGCCCTTGTGATCTCGACGATGTTCGTTCAAAGAAATATTATATCAATACACCATCATATTAATCCCGCATTTCGCAGGCGCAATAGACATCGAGGAAGCTGGTGTCATAGAATGTTTTTTTGTACGTACCATGTGCCATTCTTGTTGTTTCGAGTATGTGCAGCTTCGAAAAGGTCAGGTTTTAAGGCAGGAGTTCCATGGGTTGAATGTATTGCCCTGCATCAGGCATTATTTTGCACGTGAGACTATATTGACAAGGTGCAGGTCGTGATTATCTTTGTAATATAATGAAATGTCATGGGAGTTTTTATTTCGATGGGTAGAAGTGCACCAACTCAATTCCTGTCCCGTCTTGTAAAGACAGTGTTGTCAGGGCAGGTACCGCCTCCCGGGCTTTTCCCTGAATGGATGCTGGATGGAGCAGCGAGCCTGTGCAGCGCCCGGGCAAGTCTTACTCCGCTCGCCAATGTCGAACGCTTAATTACTACGTTACGCCACAAAGAACCTGACCATGTTCCCTGCTGCCCGCTGGTGATCAGTGCCAGCAGGCGGCTTGTGGGGGCATCTTTCCCCGAGTTCGCACAGGACCCGTACATTGCGGCAGATGCTCTGCTGGCTGGGTTCGAATTCCTCGGAGGAGAGATCATTGTGCCCATGCTCGATCTCTCGGTGGAGGCGGCCGATTTCGGACAGAGCATGGTTTATCCCGAGGATTCCACCCCGCACCCTGATTATTCAGATCCGCTGATCAAGGATGTCGCCGGCTACGGCAAACTAAGACGGATCGACCTGAAAGATGCACGGCGCATGTCCAACCTTCTTGTGCTGTACCCTATCCTGGTGGGTGAAGTGGGTTTCAGGGGTGCTGTCTGCGGATTCTGCTTCGGCCCCCTGGGGGTGCTGAACATGATGCGGGGAGCAGAACACCTGTTCCGTGACTGCGTGAACCATCCCAGGGAGGTTATGGCGGCAATGGAGACGATTACGGACGTGCTCATCGAATATGTCGAGGCCCAGTGTGATGCAGGTGTCCTTGGTGTTACCCTTGATACCCTGTTTGCCTCGTGGAATGGTCTCAGCAGGGAGATGTGGGAAAGGATCGAGGGCCCCTTTGTGCGTGATATTGCCCGCGCTATCCGTAAAAAGGGCTGTCTTGTGGCGGTACATAATTGCGGGCATGGGGTATACTTCGATTCGCAGATCCGGTTCATGGAGCCGGACATTATCTCGTTTGCCCATCTGCCGGATGACTGCAAAGACCGCAAGGAGCTCAAGGCACGCTACGGGGACCAGGTGGTGCTCATGGGGTATGTGGAAACACCGCTGTTGAGTTACTCTACGCCCTTTGATGTGATGCAGGAGTGCCGGAAGATGATACATGATCTTGCAGATGGGGGCGGATTCATCCTTGCGCCGGGATGTGAATATCCGCCGAACCTGCACCTGGACAATGCCCTTGCCCTTGTGGAGGCAGCCCGGAAATATGGATGAACAGGAGGAGCCGCCCTTTGAACGATATGGACCAACAGCGGGATGTCCTGATAACGCTTAAGAGATCCGTGGGAGCCCCCGGTGCTGATGCGCTTAAGGAATGGGTCGACAGGGCCATGAAAGAGAGTATCCCTGTGCATGATATTCGATGTGCTCTCATACAGGGTGTGGAGACTTTGCGCCACAGGCTTATGTCCAGTGATTTCGGAATGCCTGACTTTCTGCTGAGTATAGACAGTGTCCTTGACGGCCTTGATATGCTGTCCGGGATGGAGGATGCCGGATCGATGCCGGACACGCCCATTGTCATCGGTGTAGTGAAGGGAGACCCGCACGATCTCGGCAAGAACATCATAGCGGGCATTTACCGGGCCTATGGGTACCGGGTTGTGGACCTCGGCCGCGATGTCTGTTCCGACGCCTTTGTGCAGGGTGTGGCCCTCAACGGGGCAAAGATTCTCGGCATATCGGCAATGATGTCCACCACAATGTCTGCAATGAAGGATATTATCCGTGATGTGAAGGCTAAGTATCCCGAAACGAAGATCATTGTGGGAGGTGCGCCCCTGAATGAAGTCCTTGCACGTTCATACGGTGCTGATGCCTATGTCGAGTCTGCCGTCAGCGTCATTGAACAGACCATGGCCATACTGGATACCGACTGAGGGTACATGAACCGTTTTACCCCGTTACTCGATCAGCCCTTCTGGGAAGAGCATAGAAGAAAAACCGCATGCAGTCTCGGCGGTAAATCCCTGTCCGGTTCACTGTACAAAGTACTGGATCAGGATCTCGATACACTGCACACGCTGGTACATCCTCAGATGCTCTATGCAGAATACAGCATCAATGCCCTCGATGAATACATACATACCCAGGCAGGGTCCATCGAGAGCCGCATGTTCTCCCGTCTGGCACGCGGATGCTCACCTGACTGCTCGGTCATATTCATGGTAGCGACCCTGGGGAGCGGCTTTGATACATATAGCAGTCTTATCAAGGATCTGAGCAGACAATTCATGGTGGATACAGCGGGTTCCGTTTGCGTGGAAATGGCTGCAGACCTGCTTCAGGACCATTTACTGGAACAAGCAGAGCAACAGGGTAAGGACGTGGGCATGAGATTCAGCCCCGGGTACTGCGACTGGGACCTCAGCGGTCAGCGCCTTATATTCGATGCCCTTGACGCCGGTACCATCGGGGTAAGCCTGAATGACTATGATGTCATGGCGCCAAGCAAGACAATCTCTGCAGCAGTGCTGATGGCTACGGATGTCCCGGTGAAAGTACCCTGCCGGTTCTGCGAAAGGGATGACTGCCCCTGGAGAAGGCTTCCCTATGGGAAGGCCGGATCAGAATAATCGAAGATCCCGGAGCATTCCGGTTAATAAGACAGGCCTGTTCAGTTTCTTGTAATGATACAGTGGGTGGTTACAGATCTCACAAGGGATTTCAGGTTTTTCATCCAGTGTGGAGCCACAAATTTCACAAACATAAAGATTGGGGTCCATGTTTTCAATTTCTTCAGCCAGAGGTTCAAAAAATACACCGGAATATTTTTCAATATCTTGTATGAGTTCTTCATGCTGTTGATGCGATTTCCAGGAATACATGCAGCTTATTACAGACTCGTCATGTGATTCTGATGATAATTCCTCAAATATTTCCGGATAAAACTCGTTTATTTTCTCTAATTCGTTCATGGCTGCAGTGTTCAGGTTTGTCTTGGTATCAGCCACGGTAACGGGAATCTTGTGTTCTTCCAGAGATGAATCCAAAGAAACAATTATTGTCCGGTAGTTGTCTGCATGGATCTTTTCAGAAGCTGATAACGCGGAGAAAATATATGCAATGTTCGGATAATCTTCAGACAGGGCTTTCTGGCAATAGCCATCATAATGCCTGCTCGCTTTTATCTCCGCCCAATAGGCTTTCTTGAGCGTGTTCAGGGTCGATGGGTATCGAACAGGAGCGGGTTTTTCACCTGCCACGGCAAGGTATTTGATGTTTGTAACAGGGTAAGAAAGAGAAACCAGGGCAGAAAAATATAATAGTTGCCTTCGTGTGATCATTTTCTCTCAGGCCTTTGAACATTCGATCATCATTGATTTCCCTGACCGTGCTTATCATCCAAGAACGGCTTGCCCGTCTCGTCGGGTCGAGGAACCGCTTGTCGTATACCTGTTCCCGGGTTGCGATAATGCCCGTTAACCAAACAAAAATAACCGTGGCTGTTTCAGAGTCAAGTCCTGTCTCTTTTTACATGGTATCTTCGGCGCAGGCAGAATCCTGCTGATAAAGATGATTGTTTTCAATATGATACGCCACTCTATTCATGGGGATGAAGGCATTGGGTGAACTCTCCGGGAAGAAGAGCACTCTTGCCGCAACTCGCCTGCTTTCGTCCACTTCCTTGAAAAGTGAAAAAGATTGACCTACATCAATGTACAAGACTCACGGTGAGCGTATGGTCACAGCAATGGCAGAAGATATCTGCCCGTAAACAGAAAGGATGGTTTGATGGAACTTCTCATACTGATAGGCGTTTTTGTGTTCTGGATCGTGCTGAATGCCTGGATCCTCCCGCGCAGTGGGGTTTCGACGTGAATGAGCCCGTCCTGCAGGGTCGAGGATCGGCCCCATCACAAGAAAACCAAGACAAAGCCGTAACCCAGCGGAGATCTTAGAGAATACCGCTCCTGGTCACAGAAGAATAGATGCACACAAGGCCCCATGGCCCTGTGTGCTTTCATTTAATACAATACGTCGCTTTTGAATGGGCGTTTTAGGTTTTATTCCTTTACTTTTAAAGTCGATTCTCCTTCGGTGATGAGATAGGGACTCCATTTTGCGATGTCTGCTTCGGTGCAGCCTTCGACCTTGACAAGGTCATCGACGGACGCAAACGGACCGTTTATGTTCCTGAAGTTTATAATATTCTGAGCCATGTCTGCGGACATATCGGGCAGCATCTGCAACTCCTCCACGGTGGCGGTATTGAGATTCAGCTGTCCCTCCAGTTCGGCTGCCATTGTTTGCCCACAGGGCAGGATTGCGAATACGACTGCGAGACACGCAATCCCCATGAGAACTAATATTCCTCTTTTCATTGTTATTCTCCTTTTTCCTCTGAATAATTTACACGGATAACCTTTACAACCAACCCAGGTACTCTCGTTAAGAAAATCAGTATAGTCTTGGTTCACCTCCTTTCTTCCCGGATTTGACACTCCTGGTTGTCATGAAGAGCGATACAAGTTGATCAGGTATTCAAAAGAAAAAGAATGGATCATTTCACGGCGGAATATGATTGAATGCTTAATACAAAAATGTCTGATGGGTAAAATTAATGCCGGGACAGTAAAAGTCAACACAGAGGCATGTGTGCCGACTGCGGCTATCCCTTAAAGAAATACAGAACAGCTCAGATCGGGCACGTTATTCCTGTGTATTCAGAAAGAATAGGGCGGGCTTAAGCAGCCGGAAATGCTTTCATGAAATGCTGTTGAACCCCGCCCTGTCCTTTTGATCAGCCGATTTTTGATCCTGCGTCCGGTCCTGGAGCATTTGTGAAGATATCGGTGATCTTTACCACGACCGCTCCCTTGGACTTGAGCGGGATATTTCGGGCGCGGGCCATCTCATCGATCCATGCAGCCGTCTTCTCAAAGATCTCACCCGAGGTCTCTATGGTGATGGTGCCCTTGATCTGGTACGACTCGGCCGTCTGAGCATCCCAGAACGTGAGTGCCACCAGGGGGTTGTTCTTGAGGTTGGCAAGGGTCTTGTTGAAGTACTGGTCGGAGATGAGAATGGTCTCATCGTCGAGCACCTTTTTAGCCCCTATGGGTACCACATTGGGAGATCCATCCGCCGATGCGGTTGCCATGGCGACCAGTGCCTGGTTTTCGAACAGGGTCCTTACTTTTTCATTCATCTTGGCCATTGGTGTATTCCTTTCTGTCTGTTGTTTTTCACATCCCATTGATGCGTGAATCCGTCTTCGCATCCGCTTCAGGCTTCGTTCCCAACTACGCCCGAAAAGACGCCGGATGAGAAGCTCTGGGTTCATTCCCTGCAGCTTGACGAAGATCCCGTATGTTTGCCCGGGGCTGCGCATAAGGAGTCCAGGGCTTGCCCTGGGGTTGATACCGTTGTTTACCTGATGTTTTCCTAACCGAGTATCATGAAAAGATCAAGGATAGGGTTGTGCTGTGGAGAAATGAGAGAGGTGAGGTTTTTACAGGGCAGCTCGAGATGGGGAATATCCGGAGTATCGGAAAACGACACCGGGAACGCCTGTGTCTGAGAAAATGCCGTTAGGATCTGCCCTGTGAGAGCCATTGAAATCCTGCGTTGCGCCAGGTTCGGCCTTGGGGTATTCTAGCTGTATGGCATTGTGATGATTCATCCTTAAGGGATTCACGACTCGACTACTGTTGGAAAAGGGAGGGAATAAGGTATGACACACCGGGAGAGGATTCTGAATGTTATGCGCGGAGAGATGGTGGATGTGATCCCCTTTGTGCCGCGTCTCGATCTGTGGTGGCTGGGGAATGCCACCAGGGGCACCCTGCCTGAAGAGTTTGCCGGCATGCAGCCCGACGATGTTTCCCGCGCCGAGGGCTGGCCGGTGTATCACATGGTACCGGCCTTTGCCGATGTCAGAAGCATGGACGATGTACTGCACCGCTCCATAGGCCTGTTCAATTTCCGGCAGTCGGTGTATGGCTGGCGGTTCTCGCCGGATATCGAGGTCAATGTCGTCGACAAAGACGGGCAGCAGATCGTGGAGTATCACACCCCGCTCGGCATGGTACGGACCGTGGGCGGGCTCACCGAGGAGATGAAGAAAGCCGGTGCATCGCTGGGCTGGGTGCAGGAGCACATCATCAAAAAGCCCGAGGATTACCGGATCGTGGGTTATCTCTTTGAGAACATCGAGGTATTCCCGCAGTATGACGGAGCCCTGGAATACATCCGCCAGGTCGGTGACGACGGTGTGGCTGCCGCCGGTGGGCCGACGCTGGGAGCCTCTCCCATGCACATGATCCAGAAGGATCTCATCGACACCACCCGGTTCTACTACGAGTACCGGGACAATTACCACCTCGTGCGCTCCCTTGCCGAGTGCATCGAGGTGTACTTTGACAAGGTCCTGGCAATCATTGCGGATTCTCCTGCAGAAGTGGTGCTCTGGGGCGCCAATTACGATGACATGATCACCTATCCGCCCTACTTTGAAAAGGAGATCCTCCCCTGGCTGAGGAAGGCCTCCGAGGTGCTGGGCGGCAGAGGGAAAATCATGGCCACGCACACCGACGGCGAGAACCTGGGGCTCATGGACCTCATCCGCGACTGCGGCGCACACGTGGCCGAGTCCGTTACGCCGTATCCCATGACCAGGGTGCGGATCGAAGAGTATTACAGCAGGTGGCGGGACAATCTGACCATCATGGGCGGGATCCCCGAGTCTGTCCTTCTGAAGGAGACTACCACGGATGAAGAGTTCGAGGTATACCTCACCAACCTGTTCAGGACCGTTTCCCCTGGAGACAGACTGATCCTGGGCACTGCCGACTCCACTCCGCCGGATGCGGTCTTTGACCGTCTCAGAAGGATTCATGAGCGTGTGGAGAAAGAAGGCGGGCTGCCGCTTAAAGGCCGGGCACACGCCGTTGCCGGCCAGAGTTTCAAAAAGCAGGCTCTGGTAGAGGAGATCATGGATCAGGATGCATTCGGTCAGGTGCGTGACCTGCTCATTGCCGGTGATGATGACGCACTGCCGGCCAGGGTGAAGGTTCTGCTGGAACAGGGCATTGCCGCCAATGACATCCTGCACAAGGGTCTGGTGACAGGGATGATGCACATAAGTGAACTCTTCAAGTCCGGCGAGGTTTTTATCCCCGAGGTGCTGCTTGCGGCACGGGCCATGAACGAGGCCCTCGCAGTTCTCGAGCCCCATCTGGCCGAAGGCGACCGGCAGAAAAACCGGAAGGTGCTTATCGGCACCGTGCAGGGCGACATGCACGATATCGGCAAGAATATCGTGGCTATCATGCTCAAGGGTGCCGGATTCGAGGTCAGGGACCTCGGTGTCAATGTTGCCTCCGATGAATTTGTCCGGCAGGCACAGGACTACCGGCCCGATATCCTTGCCCTCTCAGCACTGCTCACCACCACCATGCCCGCGATGAAATCCGTCATCGACCTGCTGGACGAGAAGAACCTCAGGGGCACACTAAAGGTCATGGTGGGAGGAGCACCGCTCAATCAGCGGTTTGCTTCGGATATCGGCGCGGATGCCTATGCAAAGGATGCCGGCGAGGCGGTCACTGCCGCCAAAGAATTGCTCGGTATGGCGTAGTTCCGGGGATTAACTTCTCTCAGGGATTAATTCTCCGCAGCTTTTTTCGGGGCTTAAGGAAAATGGAATAAGAAAAAATCAAGCAGTTGAGCCACGTGTTAAATTACTATTATCATGTCGTCCCTGCGAAGGCGGGGACCCGGAAGATTCTGTGTTTACTGGATATTCGCCTTTAGACTTTGTTTGCAACTACACCCGAAAAGCTGCGGGAATGACAACCCGAGAGTTTGTAAATCAGCTCAGTTGCTTTTTTCCCGCTTGGCGCAGGATTCATCAGCTCAGGCTGTCCACCGTGTCCCTGATGGCGCGGATAAAGTCGGGATTGGATCCGCAGCACCCGCCGACGAAGGTTGCGCCGGCGTCGATCAGCGCAGGGACATGGGAGGTGAACTCTTCGGGGGTGGTGGTATAGACCATCTGCCCCCCTACCATCTTGGGCAGTCCTGCATTGGGTTTCATCCACAAGGGCAGGTCGGTCGCAGCACGCATGCGCTTGCAGATCGGGATAAATCCCTCGATTCCCTGACCGCAGTTTGTGCCGATTACATCCACGCCCGCCTTCTCGAACTGTTCGACAACCTGCTCAGGGGTGTCGCCCATCATGGTCCGGTCCTTGTTCTTGCCTGCATCGAAGACCATGCATCCCACCACGGGCAGCCCGGTCTGCTTGGCCGCTGCAATGGCGATGAGTGCCTCCTTGATATCCATCATGGTCTCCACCACGATAGCATCGGCTCCTGCTTCGGCGATCGCCATGGCCTGCTCTTTAAACGCCTCGGCCAGATCGGACTCAGTGACCTGCTTCATGAGCAGCAGCTTTCCGCTCGGCCCCATTGAGGCGAACACACAGGCCTTGTCTCCTGCGGCACGCCTCGAGATCTCCACCCCGGCCCTGTTCATCTCGGGGACCTTCTCGGCCATGCCCATCTTGTCCTGTACATACCGGTTGCCGCCAAAGGTGTTGGTCAGGACAATCCGGCTGCCGGAGCGTACATAGAGACTGGGGACTTCTTCCACCACGTGCGGGGCGGTAAGGTTCATGCTCTCCGGACTCGTCCCAGGTTTCAGGCCCCGCTGCTGCAGCTGGGTTCCCCATGCGCCGTCCGTAACCACAACACCGTCTTTGATAAGTTCTTCGATCAGTTTATGCATAGCCGCTCCTTTTTGTCCCGAGTATCAATTCATTGCACACCGCGCCTTGCTAGTTTCGGGCGGTCCGGATCTCAAATATACCATACCCGGTC
>DAISYU010000086.1:0-13927 GCA_036825155.1 Thermodesulfobacteriota bacterium
CTTGTCGCGCAGGATGTCTCTTCGGAAATTGATGCGGTCAAACTCGGCCATGTTATGGATGAGGCGTTCTTAGAGCCTGATCCTGACAATCCGGTACGGACCAGGGCCATTGTCGTGGTTTATGACGGGCAGATCATTGCCGAGCGCTATGCCCAAGGCATCACACAGGAAACAGCACTGCTTGGCTGGTCCATGACCAAGAGCACCGTCAATGCCCTGGTGGGCATCCTGGTAAATGACGGCAGGCTTTCTCTGAAAGAACCTGCACCTGTTACTGAATGGCAGGAACCGGGCGATCCACGCGGGGCGATCACACTGGATCAGCTCATGCGTATGAGCAGCGGACTGCAGTTCAGCGAGATATACGACGATCCTTTTGCGGATGTGGTGGTGATGCTGTTTGCGCAGGGCGATGCAGGGGGGTATGCTGCAAACAAACCGCTGGAGGTCGAACCGGACAGCCGATGGCAGTATTCCAGCGGGACAACGAACATCATCTCCCGAATCATTCGGCATACGATTGGAGGCAGCGATGTCGACTACTTTGCCTTCCCTCGCCAAGCCCTCTTTGACAGGATCGGGATGCAGACCGCACTTATCGAACCCGATACATCCGGCACCTTCGTGGGATCGTCATTCATGTATGCTTCTGCCCGAGACTGGGCTCGTCTCGGCCTCCTGTTCCTGAATGACGGGGTGTGGAACGGAGTGCGGATCCTGCCCGAGGGATGGGTAAAATACAGCACCACCCCTACGCAAGGGGCACCGATGGGAAGGTATGGCGCCCAGTTCTGGCTCAATGCCGGCACCCCCGGCAATGTTCAGGACAGGTGGATGCCCAGGGTCCCGGCTGACATGTATTCCATGCTGGGCTTTGAAGGCCAGCACGTGACCATCATACCCTCGAAGAAATTCGTCATCGTGCGTCTCGGGCTGAGCCAGCCCGAAGAGCTCTGGGATCACGAGGCCTTTGTGGCCGGGGTCATCGAATCTGTTGCACCTTAGGACCCATGTGAGATGCTGTAGAAAATCATTTGATCGCCGTCTGTTATGATGCATGAAAGGGTAAAATCCTTCTCTTTTTTGGGCAAAATATTGCCGTTTATCGCCTTGGAAAATCGCTTGTTTTCAGGCAACTTATTGGATTTTATAGCAGTCATTCCAGGCATACATATTGCCATGCAGATCAGGGACATCTTTCACAACAAAAATATATACCATGAGGAGGTTTAAGCGATGAAAGCCGTAAAATGGGTTCTCCGCATCGGCATCTTCTCCATAATTCTGATGGTTGGTGCCTGTAATTTCGGAAACGTGAAATTGACGATCCTGCAAACTTCGGACATTCATCACCATGCCAGCGGGTATGGGCCGTTTATAGATTACACACCATTGGATACCACTGATGATGATACTGTCCTCGGAGGCTATGCCCGGCTGGCAACCCTTATAGGAGGCATACGGGCGAAGCAGGAGGCAAGAAACATCCCCACCCTGGTGTTTGATTCCGGGGATTTTTTCATGGGAACAACGTACGATCTCACGGCAAGCGATCCCATTGCGCTGAAGTTTTTCCAGGTCATGGGCTATGATGCTGTTACCCTGGGCAACCACGAATTTGACTGGTCCCCGTCGGGATTGGCTATGCTCCTGTCCAATGCCCTGGGTGAAGACGGGCAGGGTTTTACCATACCCGTACTAGCGACCAACACCGTAACCGACCCAGATGATCCTGATGATGACGGGATTGAAGCCCTGCGCGGAATGAGCGTTATCGTAAATAAGAAAATCATTGAGTTGCCATATGGAGGGAAAATTGGTGTTCTCGGTCTTATGGGCAAAGATGCCGATGACAAGGCCCCGGTAGCATCTCCGATAACATTCAATCATGATTATGCATTCATACAGGAATGTGTCAATGATCTCAGGTGCAACGACGAGGTCCAGCTGGTCGTTGTCCTGTCCCACGGCGGCGTCAATAAAGACGGCACAGGAGACGATGCAGACCTGGCAGAAAATGTCACAGGCATCGATATCATCGCCTCCGGCCATTTCCATACCGCAACTCACGAGGCACAGGTTGCAGGCGATTCGGACACCATCATCTTTTCACCGGGCGAGTACGGGGAATACCTCAGCAGGCTCGATGTCACTTACAACATCTTCCTGCGCAAGATCGTTGATTATACCTTCACCCTCATCCCGGTGGACGATACAATACCAGGCAATGAAATGGTTCAGTGGATGGTTGAGCAGTATCACGCAGAGATGAATGAAAACCTTGCCAAGCTCGGGGTTCAACTGGATACAACCATTTCAACAACCACGTTTGACCTTGAGAAGAAATCGTTTCAAGTGACAGGGATCGGGAGCTTATGTGCGGATTCCCTCCGCAACGTAACTAACTTGTTGATGCCAGCTACTCCTGTGCATGTGGGCATAGTTCCAAGCGGCGTTATCCGTGACGATATCTATGAAGGAAATACGGGCATCGTGACATTCTCCGATGTATACAATATGCTCCCTCTTGGCATTTCTCCCTTCCAATCATCCCCCCCCGGGTATCCCCTTATGCATGCATATATAACCGGCCTTGAGCTTTACACAATCTGCGAGGTAGGGCTCACCTTTTCTCAGGGTATGGGGTCCGACTACTACCTGAATTTCTCGGGGATCAGGATCGATTACAATCCTGCTAATCCACCGGAAAACCAGGGCGTGCGGGCAGTATATACGTATTCCCCGGCCGATCTCTTCTGTACGGGGCCTGTGACATTGGTAAATCCTTATGATCCCTCGACATTATACCATATCGTTGTGGACCTCTATGCGCTGCAGATGCTGAATGTGGTGAACGAATATCTTCCCGAGGGGGTCTCCATTGTGCCGAAGGACTCTTTTGGGAATCCTATTAATCCTGCGGATTACGTAAACTTCCGCATCGATGCCGGTGGTCAGGAACTCAAGGAGTGGATGGCGCCGCTGAACTTCCTTCCGGCATTAGGGGGTATTCCTTACGATGTTTACAATCCGGATGATGGCAGTGCCTTGGATCGGGTTAATTTTGTAACGTATTAAATCGCTAAAGCACACTATAGCTAATCAGGCCTTTGCTCCCCGTAACATACGAGGGGGCAAAGGCCTTTCTTACTGAGAGATGCAGTATTCACGCAACGGTATCAAAAATCCGTTCACTGATGCTATTGAATACCTTTATATCAGTATCTCAGCGTTCTAATCCGAATAGTAGAGGTGGGTCTTGCCTTCGGTGCGCAGGTAGGATCTGATGTTGTCCAGCTGGGTCTGTGTGATCCCCTGAACCTTG
Source organism: Thermodesulfobacteriota bacterium (assembly GCA_036825155.1). GTDB lineage: Bacteria > Desulfobacterota > Desulfomonilia > UBA1062 > UBA1062 > DSAD01. Next base: position 3,326 of record DAISYU010000086.1, read on the forward strand.
AGAAGATCTTCAATGGAGGCAAAGGGACCTGATTGTTCCCGAAACAGCATGATATTATCCGCCTGTTCCATGGTCAGGCCGAGTTTGAGAAAATCGTCCACACCGGCATTGTTGATGTTCACCTCTCCGGTCAGCTCATTTTCCAGGCCGGGATAGTATTCGGCCAATATCGGGGGAGCAATGATCAAAAGCAATGCGGCAACTCCGAGAGCACAAAGGATAATACGTTTCATACGGTCCTCCTTTGATGTAGCATATGCTCATCAGTAATCTTCATGATGAGCCAGGCTTTTTTCATAGTTATAGCAAGGCCTAGCCATTATAATTTGATCCTATGAAAGATAAGAAAGTATCCCAGGTTGTCAATGTGTAATTCTACTATATGACATGAATGCTAAGAGTCGATGATGTAAAAAAGATGCAGATATTCGGAATGAAAACATTAACATTTCGGAGGATCTCGTGTATTAAGAAGACGTCATGAAGATCTGCTATGAACCCATTGGGGTGATGCACTGCGAGTTGGAAGAGGCGCACGATGCCCCGCGTTTTTATAATGTATCGGACATAAAAGGAACTATTGAGATTTATGAACCATACCTGGAGGGACTCTATACCCTCGAGGAGCACGAATATATCGTAGCCATCTTCCACTTTCACCGATCGGAAGGCTACACACTCAAACAGACAAGCCCCACAGGGCGATACAGGGGTGTTTTCGCGCTCTGTTCCCCCATGCGGCCCAATGCAATCGGCATGTCCATATTGAAGCTTATCAAGGTGGTACCGCCATTGATCTATGTGGAAAAAGTTGATATGCTCAATGGCACGCCCATCCTGGACATCAAACCCTATAAACCCTTGGAGGAGTGTTCGTCGTGATGGATGGGTCTTTCCGGCAGTTCGATATGGATTGTATTTTTTTGCCTGATATGGTTTTAAAGCACTTGTTAATTTATACAACCGGGGGTGTGTTTGGTTTATAAAATTCTGCTCACAACGCTTGGGGGGTTGGGGCTCTTTCTCTTCGGCATGCATATCATGTCTGATTCCCTCCAGAGGATCGCCGGTGTAAGGCTGCGAAGAATCCTGGAAAAGCTCACCACGCACAGGGTGATAGCAGTCCTTGCCGGCACCGCAATCACGGCCATTATCCAGAGCTCTTCTGCAACCACCGTTATGTCCGTCGGGCTGGTCAACGCCGGGCTCATGAACCTGACACAGGCGGTAGGCGTGGTTATCGGTGCAAATATCGGTACCACCATAACCGCCCAGATCATCGCATTCAAGCTCACAGATATAGCACTCCCTCTCATCGGCATCGGGATGTTCATGAAGCTTTTGAGCAAGAAAGAATCCGTTAAATACTGGGGGGATTTTCTCCTGGGATTCGGTCTGCTCTTCTACGGCCTGCTCGTGATGAAGACCGGGGTAAATCCCATCAGGTCTGCCCCCTGGGTGGCTGAATACTTTATCATGTTTTCCAAGACCCCGATCCTGGGAGTTATAGTGGGGACCGTTATCACCATGATCTTTCAGAGCAGTTCCGCCACCGTAGGCCTTGTGATCGCGCTGGCGTCAAGCGGTGTGGTGGACTTTTACGGTGCTGCTGCGCTCGTGCTCGGAGATAATATCGGCACCACCATCACGGCCCAGCTTGCCTCCATCGGGACCAGCGTTTCCGCGAAACGGGTTGCCCGGGCACACATGCTCTTCAATGTGTTCGGGGTATGTATCATTCTGCTCATCTTCCCTGTTTTTGTGCGCTTCGTGGATGCAATCACGCCCGGAGATCCATCATTGGTAGTGGCCGGCAACCTGCCCTACAGCGCCAGGCATATAGCCAACTTCCATACCATTTTCAATGTAACCAACTGTCTGATTTTCCTCCCTCTCATGGGAATTCTGACCAGGATTTCCACCTTACTTGCCCCGGGAGAGGAGAGCGTGAGGCAGTGCCGTCTTGAATCCCTCGGTCCGAGCATTTTTGAGACCCCTTCCTTTGCCCTCGACGAGGCAAAGCAGGAGATCGACTACATGGGCAACGAGGTGTTCAGGATGTTTTCAACCACGGAAAAGGCTCTCATTGAAAACAGGGGGACGGACAGGATGTTCGGCGATGTCATGGAACGGGAGGAACTGGTGGATACCCTCCAGCAGGAGATCAATCACTACCTGACCGAGCTGTCCAGGCAGTCTGTTACCGAAAACCAGTCCAAGGAGATCTTTTCCATGCTCCAGATCGTGAGCAACCTCGAAAGGATCGGGGATCACTGCGAGAGCATTGCCAAGCTCTGCAAGCGGAGGAATTCATTCGGGCTGGAATTTTCCGATGACGGGGTGAAGGAAATGACCCAGATCTACCATCACACCCTGGAATACCTCAGGACCATTATTGAAGCCATCAAGGAAACCCCGCATAACCTGATGGAGGAGGTGCGAAGTTTCGAGCCCAAACTCAATGCCATGAGATGGGAGATGAGGATAAACCATATGGAACGACTCAAGAAATCAACCTGTGATGCAGATGCAGGACTCGTGTATGTCGATATCCTCACCAGCTTTGAAAAAATCGGCGACCATGCATACAACATTGCAGAATCATTGTCGGGGTTGAAGTAAGGAGGACACCATGGAATACGATATGCCGCTCTACAGGCCCCCCTCGGAAGCACAATCGCTCATATTTCAGGTAACGATCGGCTGTTCCTGGAACAAATGCCTCTTCTGTGCCATGTACAAGGGTAAGCGTTTCCGGGTGCGGCCCTGGGAAGAGGTTGAAAAGGATATCATCGAGATGTCCTGGCTGAGGCCGCATACGCGGAAGGTGTTCCTGGCGGACGGAGATGTCCTGGCTGCAGACACTGATTTCATCATCAGGGTACTCGACCTGATCAATGAAAGGTTTCCCTCGCTTGAACGTATCAGTTCCTATGCCGGGCCTACGAACCTCATGGAAAAGAGCATCGACGAACTCAGGGAATTCCAGAAAAGAAAACTCGATATCCTCTATCTCGGGATCGAATCCGGCAATGCCGACGTGCTGAAAAAGATTTGCAAAGGCGCTACCCCCGACCAGATGATCGACGGGTGTAAAAAAGCCATCGATGCAGGTCTGAGAATGTCCACGATCATTCTCCTGGGCCTTGGCGGGGTAAAGGGGAGCTATGATCATGCAAAGGATTCCGCAAAAGTGGTCAATGCCATAGACCCGCATTTCCTTGCATGCCTTACCCTCATGCTCGGTCCCTACGCCGAGGTATATGAGAAAAAGCTCATGGGTGGAGATTTCAAGCTCATCGACAAGCGGCAGACGCTGGTGGAGCTTCGATGGTTTGTCGAGGATCTTACCGTTACGAACTGCCGGTTCGGCACAGAGCATGCATCCAACTACCTCCCCTTGAACGGCGAGTTACCCGGAGACAAGCAACGGATACTGGACCTCATCGACAAAGCTCTGGGGGATGATAAATCGAGACTGCTGAGACCGGAGTGGGCGAGAGGTCTGTAAATACATGATACAAAGCTCAAGGTATGGCCCGGACTTTTCCGCTGCCCCGGAAATACCGGCGGGGAATCGAACCGGAATCTTCCCGCGGGTACGAAGCGAATGCGATCCGCCGCGGCGGACGGATATTGACAGCACCGGGTAAAATAATATAACTGCTCACTCTTTCGGAGGTGCGACTTGAATATAAAGGCAATACGCGGCATGAACGATATCCTCCCGGAGGACATCACGAAGTGGCATTTTGTCGAAGATACGGCAAGAAGAATCTTTCACCTGTACGGATTTTCGGAACTGAGACCGCCCATGCTGGAAAAAACCGATCTGTTTTTCCGCGGTATCGGGGATGATACCGATGTGGTGGAAAAACAGATGTACACCTTTACCGATAAATCGGGAACCGCTGTTGCCCTCAGACCCGAGGCAACTGCATCTGTTCTGCGGGCGGTCATTGAGCACGGTCTGCTGGGGAAAGATCCTATACAGAAGATCTACAGCATCGGTCCCATGTTCCGTTATGAAAGACCTCAGAAGGGCAGATACCGGCAGTTTCACCAGATAAATGTGGAGCGTCTCGGGGAGGACAGTCCCTCCTGCGATGCCGAGACCCTGAGCATGGCATACACACTGGCTAAAGAGCTCGGCCTCAAGAATGTTCTCATGGAGGTGAATTCACTGGGCTGTGACACCTGCAGGCAGAACTTCAAAAAAACCCTGCAGATATTTCTGCGTGAGAAGGAAGGGAATCTCTGTTCGGACTGCACACGCAGAATGAACACCAATCCCCTGCGGGTGCTGGACTGTAAGGTGGTATCATGCAAGCAGGCTGTTGAAGATGCACCGGCTATCGAGGATTTCCTCTGCGAGGACTGCAAAGCGCACTATCTTGACGTCCTTGCAGCCCTGACGACTTTTGAGGTGCCTTTTGAAAAAAATCCCAGGCTGGTCAGAGGGCTCGACTACTATACGCGGACGACCTTTGAGCTTACCGCAAAAGGACTCGGATCGCAGAATGCCGTTGCCGGAGGCGGTAGGTATGACAATCTGATACAGACGCTCGGCGGGCCGGACGTTTCAGGGATCGGATTTGCCTTTGGAATGGAGCGTCTCATCATGCTTCTTGGCGAGAAAGCAAAGGATGCTGCAGGCTGCTTTGTCGTGGCGCAGGGAAATGACGCGGTCCAGCATTACGCAATGGCCCTGCTTTCCGCGTTGAGATCCGCAGATATACCTGCAGAGACAGCCTTTGGGAAGAGCTTCAAGGCCCAGATGCGCAGAGCAGGGAAATCCGGATATCCCCTGTGTGCAATACTGGGAGAGGATGAGATGGCAAAATCCATAGTGACCCTCAAGGACCTGAGGAGCTCGTCCCAGATTCAGGCAGACAGGGCCGGAGTTGTCGAGAAAATCAAAACCATGATTGATGAATAAGGAGAAATGCGGTGAGTTCAGATAATCAAGGGCTTAAACGGACACATTACTGCGGAGAAGTCCACAACGCAGATGAGGGCTCCCTTGTCACGCTGACGGGATGGGTTCAGCGGAGAAGGGATCTGGGCGGATTGATTTTCATAGATCTCAGGGACCGTACCGGAATCGCCCAGGCGGTCTGTAATCCCGAAACCTATCCTCAGGCTCATGCCATTGCCCACACCATACGTCCGGAATACTGCATTGCCCTGACCGGCATACTCGAGATGAGGCCGGAAGACATGCGCAATCCGAGCATGCCCACCGGCGATGTCGAAATCATTGTGACGGAGATGAAGATCCTCAATGTAGCACAGACACCGCCGTTCGTTGTTGAAGACGGTGTGGATGTGACCGATACCCTCCGGCTGAAATACCGCTACCTGGACCTGCGCAGGCCGAGCCTGCAGAGGAACATTCTCCTGCGGCACAAGGCGTCTTCAACCGTGAGAAGGTACCTGGATGATCATGGGTTCATCGATGTGGAGACCCCGGTCCTGACCAAGAGCACGCCAGAGGGAGCACGGGATTATCTGGTTCCGAGCAGGGTTTTCCCGGGGAAGTGCTACGCACTCCCGCAGTCGCCGCAGCTCTTCAAGCAGCTCCTGATGGTCTCGGGATTCGACCGGTACTATCAGATCGTCAAGTGTTTCAGGGACGAGGACCTGAGGGCAGACCGGCAGCCGGAGTTCACCCAGATCGATATCGAGATGTCCTTCATCGAGATGAATGATATCCTGGATGTAACCGAAGGCATGGTGGTGAAACTCTTTGAGGAAACCATTGGCGTGGAACTTCCGCGGCCGTTTGTGCGGATGAGCTACGATCAGGCCATGGACGAGTACGGTACGGACCGGCCTGATATCCGCTTTGGCATGAAGCTTCATGATATTTCCGATATCGCTGTTGAAACTGATTTCAGGGTGTTCACCTCCATCATATCTGAAGGAGGTGTGGTCAAGGCCTTCAGGATAAAGGGGCCCCACGACTTCAGCAGGAAGGACCTCGACGCTCTGGCCACGCTAGTTGCCGATTACGGAGCAAAGGGCGTCATGTGGGCGCGTCTCGAAGGGGACGGGTGGAAATCGTCACTGAGTAAGTTCTTCAGCGATGAGCAGAGAGCGGCCATAGAGAGCAGGCTCGATATGTCGGTGGGCGATCTGGCGCTCTTTGTTGCAGACAAAAAGGATGTGGCAAATGCATCTCTTGCCGCACTGAGGATCCATGTTGCGCAGCGCCTGGGTCTTATTGATGAAAATACATACGGTGCCCTGTGGGTAACCGATTTCCCCCTTCTTGAATGGAGCGAAGAATCAGGCAGGCTCGTCTCGGTACATCACCCGTTTACCGCTCCCAGAGTCGAAGACCTTCCCCTGCTGGAGACCAATCCTGCGGCCGTCAAATCCCAGGCCTATGATATGGTGATTAACGGCTACGAGGTCGGCGGCGGGAGTGTCCGTATCCATACGAGAGATATCCAGCAAAATGTCTTCAAGGCAATAGGGCTGAGCGATGAAGAAGCACGAATCAAGTTCGGATTCCTGCTGGATGCTCTCCAGTACGGGGCTCCGCCCCACGGGGGAATTGCCTTCGGATTTGACAGGCTTATTATGATCCTTGCGGGCACAACGAGTATACGGGATGTCATTGCGTTCCCCAAGACCCAGAAGGCATACTGCACCATGACCGATGCCCCCTCGGGCGTTGATACCGATCAGCTTGCAGAGCTTGGCATGAAATTTCTGAAGGAGGAATGATGAAGAGGCTGAGCCCTTTTATTCTATTGATCTTTTTTGTTGTCGGATGTGCTTCCTCAGGGACACCGGCGCCAGGCGATGCTGCCGTAAACAGTGGAATGAAAGGGGATTCGTTCGAAAAAGGGATCGAATACGCAAAACAGGGGATCGAGGCGCGGGAAGATGGCGAAGAAGAGGCTGCCAGGCAGGCGTTTATCAAGGCAGGCAGGCAGTTTGATCAGGCGGATGAGGAGATCCGCTTACTGATGAATTCCACGACCACGACGCTGAAAAAAATCATAAGCATGTCCGGTTTTGAGTATGCACCGAAGAAATCATTCGAACTCCTGGTTATCTACCTCGAGATGCAGAATGCGTATATGGACCGGGACACTCAGGCCCTGTACAATCTTGAGGTGGAATTCAAGGCAGCCTATGAAGAGGTGCGGCAGACCACGGTAGAGGAAAAACAGAAGCGCCTGGAAGAGCTCGGCCAGGAGGTTACAGAAAAGAGCGCGGATATCCAGAAACAGGCCCAGGAGGATATCTTCGAAGTCTACACCACCATTTATGTGGTGAAGAAAGGGGATACCCTGCCGAGTATTGCCGCCCGGCATGAGATATACAATGATTCATACATGTGGCCTCTTGTATACAAGGCCAACAGGGACCAGATAAAGGACCCCAAGATTATCTATGTGGGCCAGGACCTCAAGATACCCAGAGACATAACCATGGATGAGATCATCGAAGCCCGTCGCGAGGCAGGTGCACCTGAACCCGAGAAGATTCCGAAAGAGGCGTATATCCCCAGAAGGAAGAAATAGTATGGCCCGCTGGGATGATCACAAAAGACTGTTTTACTACACACCGGGGAAAAATTATGAAACCGGTATCAGGGACATAAAAGACGGCAACTACTATCGGTCCATTTTCAACTATCATGAGGTTCCCAAGATCGATTTTGATATGCGTCTTATCCCGATTCAGCCCGCTGAAGATATCTTTATCACCGATACGACGTTTCGGGACGGCCAGCAGTCTCTGGCCCCGTTCAGCGTCGAACAGATCGAGACCCTCTACGATTTTCTGCACAAGATCGGCGGCAGGAACGGGCTGATCAGGGCTTCTGAATTTTTTCTCTACTCCGGAAAGGACAAGGCCGCCGTCCAGCGATGTCTCGAAAAGGGATACGAGTTTCCCAAGGTGACCTCGTGGATCCGGGCAAACAAGGAAGATCTGAAGCTCGTCAAGGAGATGGAAATCGATGAGACCGGCATGCTCACCTCTGTCTCCGACTACCATATCTTTTTGAAGCTCGGCTCCACCAGGAAAAAGGTGCTCGATGATTATCTCGGTATCGTGAAAGAAGCGCTGAGTCTCGGGATTATCCCCAGGTGCCACTTCGAAGATGTTACCCGTGCAGATATCTACGGCTTTTGTGTTCCCTTTGCCCGCGAATTAATGAGACTCAGGGAAGAGTCCGGCATAGATGTGAAGATCAGGCTCTGCGACACCCTCGGCTATGGCGTTACGTTCCCCGGAGCAGCGCTGCCGCGAGCGGTGGACAAGCTGGTTCGCGCCATGGTCGATGATGCAGGGGTGCCGAGCAGCCTTCTGGAATGGCACGGGCACAATGATTTTCATAAAGTGCTGACCAATGCTACCACGGCATGGCTTTACGGATGCAGCGGGGTGAACACGGCCATCTTCGGCTTCGGAGAGAGGACCGGGAACACGCCGCTCGAGGCTATGGTGATAGAATATCTCTCGCTGAGAGGACACGACAAGACCGTCAACACCAAAGAAATCACGAAGATGGCCGACTATGTGAATGCAGAGTTCAATTTCACCATCCCGCCGAACTATCCGTTCGTGGGAGAAAATTTCAATGTAACCAGGGCAGGCATCCATGCCGACGGTCTGGTAAAGAACGAAGAGATCTACAATATCTTCGATACGAAGAAGATCCTCGACAGGCCGATTGAAATCGCCATCACCGATAAGTCCGGCAAGGCGGGGATCGCCCATTGGATCAACAGGCACTTCAAGCTGGACAGACCGGACGAGATCGACAAGCGGCATCCCGGAGTGTCACGCATCTATCTAAATGTGGTGAAGGAATACGAAGAGGGCAGGACCACATCCATGTCCGATGATGAACTTGAGAAGCTCTCGATGCGGTTTATCCCGCAGATATTCCTGTCGGGATTCGATCTCATCAAGTACGAGGCACAGGAATATGCCAGCAAGCTCATGGCAGAGCTGCTGGACAGCGATGATATACGCAGCATGGACCCTGCCCGGCAGGAGCCGGTCATCATGGAGTTCATCAAGGAGTTTCCCTTCATCCAGTTTGCGTATGTCACCGACATGAACGGGATAAAGATAACGCAGAACATTACCCAGCCGGAATATAAGGGTCAGTTCATGCACAAGATGAAGGTACATGAGGACTGCTCTGACAGGGAATGGTTCGTCAAGACCATAGAGGACGGGAAGCTCCATGTGAGCGGCGTATGCACATCCCGCATCACGAGGGCTCTTATCCTGACGGTTTCGGCTCCTATTACAGACGATTATGACGAGATGATCGGGGTGCTCGGCATCGATATCCGGTTCGAAGACGTGGTCAAGGTTATCCAGAGCGTGTATGAATCACGGGGGATGAGTATGAGCCCCAGGGATCTGCAGAAATACCAGCGCCTGCTCTGGGAGGAATTACACAGAAGTACAGGATCAAGTAAATTTAAGTGAGGAAGGTAAGATGACACAAGGAACAAAGATTAAATTCGAACAAGGGAAATTGATTGTCCCGGATGATCCCATCATCCCGTTTATCGAGGGAGACGGGGTCGGCCCTGATATCTGGAGCGCGGCAAAAAATGTGCTCGATGCAGCAGTGGACAAGGCATACGGCGGAGCAAAGAAGATAGCATGGAAAGAGGTGCTTGCAGGCCAGAAGGCATATGACAACGTGGGCTCATACCTGCCCGAAGAAACACTCGAGGCATTCAGGCACTACATTGTGGGGATCAAGGGTCCGCTCACCACCCCGGTGGGAGGCGGGATCCGATCGTTGAATGTGGCCCTGCGGCAGATTCTCGACCTGTTTGCCTGTGTCAGGCCGGTTCGATACTACCAGGGGACCCCTGCGCCGGTGAAACGGCCCGAGCTTGTGGATATTACCGTATTCAGGGAGAACACCGAGGATGTGTATGCAGGCATCGAATGGGCACAAGGTACCGGTGAAGTCGACAAGGTCATCTCTTTTCTTAACCGGGAATTGAAGACCAATATCCGCACGGACTCCGGCATAGGCATTAAGCCCATATCCATCACCGGGACAAAGCGGCTTGTGAGGATGGCCGTGGAGTATGCAATCGAGAACAACAAAAAGGTGGTGACCCTGGTCCACAAAGGCAACATCATGAAATTCACCGAAGGCGCATTCAGGGATTGGGGCTACGAAGTCATACGCGATGAATTTGCCGATGTCACCGTCACCGAGGATGCACTGTGGAAGGACTATGACGGAAAGATGCCCGAAGGAAAGATCCTCATCAATGACCGCATTGCAGACTCCATGTTCCAGCAGGCGCTTCTGCGGCCGGCAGAGTACGATGTCCTTGCCGTACCGAATCTGATCGGCGACTTTATATCCGATGCCCTTGCAGCGCAGGTGGGCGGCCTCGGGATTGCCCCCGGCGCCAACATCGGCATCCCGGTGGCTATTTTCGAGGCAACGCACGGCACGGCACCCAAATATACCGGTCAGGACAAGGTCAATCCGGGATCATTGATCCTCTCAGGGGCCATGATGCTGGACTACCTCGGGTGGAAAGAGGCGGCCTCCCTGGTGAGAAACGGCATAGAGCGGGCCATCAG
>DAISYU010000087.1:0-5327 GCA_036825155.1 Thermodesulfobacteriota bacterium
TTTTTTAATCATCCATCAAATTTCTTCCCGCGTACAGGATGGCCTCCATCATGGGCATGTACTGGAAGAAGAGCGGCTTGTCGCTCAGGTCCAGCTTGCGGAGCTGGTCTGCAATCACGTGGTCGCCCAGGGAGAGCTGCGCTGCCTTGCCGCTCATGGACTTGCCGAACTCTATCGGGTTCATATACACGTTCGCCGCCAGGGGGACGCCTTCCTTGATGGAATACGTCTTGAACCGGTTGACCTTTTCCGTACCTGTCTTGAGCTTCTTTCCTTTCAGGGTGAGGATGTTCCTGCCGCCTTCCGAGAGCGTGCAGGCAAGCTTGGAGCCTTCATCGGTAAAGACGATGTCGGCCAGGAACTTGGGATAGCCGTACATCTCCACGCCGCCGATGCGGGCGCGTTCGGTGGTGACCGGGAGCTGCCACACGTATGCCGTGAAATACCTCCTGGCCATCATGGAAAGCAGAGTGAGCAAGGGTATGTTCTTCTTCTGGAAGGTGATGGGGAACGAGATGGAAAACTCGTTGTAGGGGTCGATGTCGGTCTCGCGGTATTCGAATGCCGTGAATGCCGCCAGTGCCCTGCCTCTCTTGATCTCCACCGGGTACATATCCGATCGGGGGAGCAGACGGCGGACCTGCTCGGTGGATGCGGTATAGATGGCCGTCATGGAAGTGTTATCATAGTAAAAGACCGGCAGTTTGCCCTTCAGCCCCAGTTCCTCGTTGGTCATTTCCCACTGCATGACGCCGTTGAAAAATGCTCCTTTATTCATAACGTCTCCTCCTTTTTTGTGCTTACATACAGGGTTGCCTGCTTCACGAGCAAAGGCACTCCCCCTTGACTCCTTGTATCTATTTGCGGGCGTAGGTCCGTGCGATAAACCGGCTGAATGTGCCGGACAGTTTCACGGCAGATACCGGGAACAGCCGGGTGATCAGGTCGAGTATCTTCGCGTCGGCACCTATCATGATGCGCCTCTTGTTCCGCTTGATCCCTGCGATAATGACCTTTGCCGCCTCATCCGCCGTTGTCCTGAACAGCTCGTCCTCATAGAGTGCTATGGCCTTTTCCCTGGGCAACGAATACATGGCACGGTTGTAGCGGGTGTTGCGTGCGATATTGGTCTTGATGCCGCCCGGGTGCACGCAGCTCACGCGGATATTTGTACCGTACATCTCCTGGCACAGCGTCTCGGTGTATCCCTTGACAGCGAACTTGGCCGAACAGTAGGGGCCGTTGTTGGGGTTGGGCATGATGCCGTTGATGCTGGAGATATTGACGATATGCCCCTCGGGTCGCTTCTTCAGATAAGGGAGAAAGGCCATGGTACCGTAGACCACCCCCCAGAAGTTGATCCCCATGAGCCACTCGAAGTCTTCGATGGGTACTGTCTCCAGAAAGTCGCCCAGGGCAACGCCTGCATTGTTGATGATAATGTCCACGCCGCCGTGGTGAGCGGCTGCCTCATCGGCGAAGCGAAAGACCTGATCTCGTTTCGATACATCCACAATGTGGGTCGAGACATTCACCTTTCCATTCAGAAGACCGTCGGTTTCCTGCAGGCCGTCTCCGTCGATGTCGGCGATAGCCACGTTGCAGCCTTCATGTGCCAGGTTCAGGGCAAGCATCCTGCCGATGCCTGAAGCAGCGCCGGTAATTGCCGCTGTCTTGTTTGCGAGCTCTTTCATTGTCTTTCTATATCCTCCATAACAGGGGGTTCAGGCTGTATAAGACAGCCCTTAAATTTTCCGTTTAACCGACTAATCAAGCCCGGCAAGGCCGCGGACCAGGTCGATCTTCTTCATGGGTGCGGCCCCGAGCAGGGCCTGGACCTGTCGCGCATCCCTATAGCGCTTCTCCTGGCCGTAGTCCTTCATGTAGCCGTTGCCGCCGAGCACCTGCACGCCGTCGGTGACGGCCTCGCAGGCGAGCTCGTGAATATGGAGCGCGGCAGATATGCAGGCAGAGGCCCGGTTATCTCCACCCTGTTCCAAGGCAAGGCAGGCCTGTGTCACGCACATTTCTGCCACGTCGGCCTTGATGGTCATGCCGGCCAGCAGCATGCTCACCTCGCTCCAGTTGATGATCTCTCGTCCACCCTGGAAACGCTCTTTGGAATAGGCCATGGCCTCACCCAGCGAACCCTTCATGATCCCGGCGTTCATGGCCGCTGCAGCCATGTTCATCCTCGGAGACACCTTATTGAAATAGGCGCCGCCATTGCCCTGTTCACCTATAAGTTTTGCCTTCACCCCTTTCATGGTCACATCAACAGCCGGGCAGGCGTGCAGCCCCAGCGTGAAGACGGGTTCGCTCTTTTCCATGCCCGCATCATCGAGGTCCACCAGGAAGAACGAGTATGAAGTGTCGCCTTTGGTGCGTGCAGGGACCAGGGCTTTGGAAGCCAGACTGCCCAGCACCAGGAGTTCGAGGCTGCCGGTGACGGTGTACCCCCTGCCGGCCTTTACTGCATCGGGAAGCTTTGGTGCATGGGCCGGGTCCGTATACGAAGGGAATGCCACCAAAAAATCAGAGGCTGTCTTTGCCTTGGGGAAGATCTTCTTTGCAAGGTTTTCATCCCCGGACGCAAGCATGATCTGCTGGGCCAGCGCATTGGTGAAGATGATGCCGCCTGCCGAACTGTCGGCCCGGCAGATCCTTTCCAGGATCACGCACAGCGTAGAGATGTTGCCCCCGATGCCGCCAAGCTCCTCGGGAAGCGTGGCGCCAAGGAATCCGACATCGTACATCTTATTCACCACGCCGGTGAAGAACTCACCGAACGGATACTTGTCATGCTCCTCCACCTTTTTTGTGAGCTCTTTTGCAGCAAAGGAATTTGCAAGATCTTCAAAGGGTTTGAGATCGGTCTTGAATGTTGTCAACATAGACTGCCTCCTTTATTCTTCAAATACTCTGGCCTGCGGGACAACAGGGGCGATGAGGCACTTGAACATATTGAGCCGGTTCAACTGGTTGGTGCCCTCGTAGATCTGCACCAGCTTTGCGTCGCGCAGCAGTTTTTCCACCCCGGCGTCCTGGCGCAGGCCTGTCTGGCCCATGAGCTCCAGGGCCATCTGGCAGTTCTTGATGCCGATATCCGTTCCCGCCACCTTGGCAAGCGAGCCCCAGCCCGAGCAGCACCGCTGGTCCGCGTCTTTCGCCCATTCGTAGTAGAGCCTGCTCATGAGTTTCTGTGAGGATTCCTTTTCAAGAAGCGGCGCCACCACGTTGTCGAAATAGGCCTGGGGCATGAGGAGCAGGTAATAGTAAAAGGGCTTGAGCTGTAACATTTTGTATAATCCCCGGTGAGAGTTGGCATAATTGGCCTCGATATAGGCGAGCCTGCCCAGGGCCACATTCTTGTACATCTCGGCCAGCATGCACTGCACCCATTCGTTGTTGATGAGCAGCCTGCCGTGTACCTCGGTCTCCGATGCATACTTCAGAGCCGCCTCGAAGGCCCCCCGGGCCGCGCCCACGCCGAAGGCTCCGACTCCCGCCCTGGTTGCAGCCACCACATAGTCGATGTAGCGCTGGGAGATTTCCCTGAACGGTTTTTTCGTAAATTTCCTCACCCGCTCTTCGTCAAAGAGCACCTGGTCGTCGGGGATGAAGCAGTCTTCGAATACAAGCACGCTCGCCGGGCAGACCCTCTGGCCCATCTTGTTTTCATGGGTGCCGAAAGAGAAGCCTTTGGTGCCGGTCTTGACCATCAGCCCTACGGAGGTCTCCGAAGGCCGTTTGAGGTCGGAGTATGCATAGAGAACGGTCCAGGTGGACACGTGCCCCATGGATATGAATACCTTGGTGCCGTTGACGATGTAGCCGCCCTCGACCTTCCTGGCGTGGCAGGTGACCTTGCCCTTGTCCACCAGCTCGGTTTCCTCCACGTCGGTGCCGGCCCCGGGCTCTGTGGTGGCCAGTGCTATGAGGCACGGCTTGCCGGTTTTTTCCCCCTGCACCACATCGCCGATGATCCGCCTGGAGAGAGAAGTGTTGGCCGATGCCATCACCCCTGCAACGCCCAGGTAGTGTACGCCGATGACATTCATGATGCCCAGGCAGACAGACCCCACTTCCTCGGAAAAGTATGACATGGACGGCATGTTGTATCCCTTGCCCCCGAACATCTTGGGTATCCACATGCTGTAGAAGCCCCATCTGTTGGCCAGTTCCACGAGTTCCCAGGGCATGTAGTCGGGGTCTTCGTGGGTCTTGCGGTCGAGTTCGACAGCACGGGGACGTGCCACCTCTTCGTTGAACTTGCGGGCAATGGCCACGACCTCTTTTGTCTGCTTCACCATGTGGGCAGGCATGTGCGGGGCATAGGGAAGGCTCAGGTACATGTCCTCGAACTTGGGAAATTCTTTCAGCCTGGCCGTTACTTCTGAACAAGAAAGCATAAGACCCTCCTTCTATCATTCCGTCAATCATGTTTTAGGGCATAAGGCCCGAAAACTAAAAAAGCCCGAATTCTAATGTTCCTCAGGATTCATCTGCGAGACCTGGCGGACCTCGTCGTCATTCAGCATGGGTACTTCCATATCGCCGATCTCAGCCCTTCCTTTTTCCGTCACGTAGAGGGAGATCATTGCATAGGTCAGGGCGATGAGGTTGTTGATGGCCTCAACCCTTGTGAACTTCCGGTCCATCAGGTAGGAAAGCGCCACGTGGTAGCACATGCCGATCACGGTGTGGCCCATGAGCTCGGGGTTCACGCCCTGTATGTAGCCCAGGTCCTGCCACTTGCGGAAATCCTCGGCAATGTCCGATGCAAAGGTGTTGAAGAATTCCCAGATGATCGTGTCATGCTCCTCATCCACGCCGAACCCGCCGCGAACGATGAGAAGGACCTGCTCCGGGTTGGCCTCGACGTAATCGAAGAATGCCATGTAGGCCGGCTTCCACTGCCGGATGCGCTGACGGACGTCTCCGGGTGTTTTTGTCTGGCTCAGCTCCTGCAGGGTGGTTCTGAGGGCGTCGAGGTTCTTGCGCACGATCTGTTTGTACAAATCGAGCTTGTCCTTGAAGTGTGCATAGATGCTTCCCGTGGATATACCCGCTTCCTTGACGATGTCCGCGATCTGGGTCTTGTGGTAGCCTTTTTCGCTGAACACCCTGCCGGCGGCATGAAAGATTATTTCCCGTGTCTGCGCCTTGCGCTCTTCAGCCGCATTGGACATCACATTCCCCCAAAGAATATAAATTACAGTCTAATAATATCGAATCACAATTACTATGCTTTAATTAAATACACCTGTTATACTGCTTCGTCAACAGGGAAAAAGGAGGACGAACATGCACGAAAACAGGGGTGG
>DAISYU010000087.1:5427-13424 GCA_036825155.1 Thermodesulfobacteriota bacterium
GATTTGGCAGATCTATGAAGGTCGTTTGCGGGAAAGCGTTATGGGCATAAACCCTTATGTTGTACTGATTGCGATTATTACCGTGCTCATTGCCGTGCCTGTTGGGACATGGGCCGGTCCGGATACGTGCATCACCTGCCATACCGATGCCGAACAGCTCAAGACGCTGGTAAAGCCTCCGGAGATCGGTGGAGAGGGGGAGGGGTGAGCAGGCGCGCCTCCGCCGGTCCGGGCGGAAGAGTACTACCGGGGATATCTGGTGGACACCCTGCTGCTGGCTGACGAGCCCCATGTGACTCAGGGGTGTGATACATGTCATAAGGGAAATAACCAGGCAGAGACAAAGGAAGAGGCCCATGAGGGAATGATCGCAAGGCCTTCGGACAACCTTGACACGTGCATGGAATGCCATGAAGATGTCTCGACTACCTACGGCAAATCCATTCATTACACTACTATCGGGCAGAGGGAGGGCGTCAAGGCAAGATTTACCGAAGAAGAGCTCAAGATCTTCGATGAGAAGGTCTTTGAACAGTCCTGCCGAAGCTGTCATGCATCGTGCGGGGACTGTCACGTGAAGTCACCCCCTGTCTCGGGCATCAGTCTCGGGCTTATCGACGGCCACAGTTTCATCTCCAGGCGGGAAGGCAAGACCTGTGCTTTCTGCCACGGCGGCCGCGTCTATCCTGAATACACCGGAGAATATGGCGCAACCACTGATGTACACTACCAGGAAGGAATGATGTGCCTCGACTGCCATAAGAAGCAGGAGTTTCACGGTGACGGGAAAATGTACATGTCCAAGCAGGAGGTGGCCGACAGGCCGAAGTGCATAGATTGCCATGAGGAGGTAGAGGCGAAAGAACTCAGGGTGAGGGTCGCACACGACGAGCATAAAGGGAAGGTGAGCTGCTTCGGCTGCCACACCGATGGTGAGTACCGCAATTGCTACAGCTGTCACATGGGTACCGGCTCCAAGGCCCAGCCTGGTTTCATCCTCGGCAAGAATCCGCGCAACCCTGATGAGGTTACGACCCTGCGCATCGTCCCCTCGGTAAGAGACACCTTTGAAAAGGCCGGCATTCTCCAGGGAAAATTCGACCATGTTCCGAATTACTGGAACACACCGGCACACAAGATCAAGAAGCGTACGGACCGCACGAGGTCATGCGATTCCTGCCATACTGAAAAGAAGGGATTCCTCACCGAGAAAGACCTGCTCGACGACGGGGCAAGAATTAACCGGTCATTGATCCATGTACCGAAACCAATAACCCAATAACAGAAGGAATAAGGAGGGAAATATGAAGAATCTGAAAATTTTTGCCGTGATCGCAGCGGTTCTGTCTTTGATGACTATGGCGGCAACGCTCATGGCCAGGGACATAGATCCCATCGTCTCGGCACAGTGGCTGGAAGATAACCTTGCGAAGGAGAATCTGGTGATCATCGATATCCGGAAGGTGGAGGAGTACAAGGCAGGCCATATTCCGGGGTCGATCAACATCTTCTACAACATCCTTGCACCGGGAAGCAATGGATTGCAGAACGAACTCCCGGAACAGGACGACCTTGTTGACGTCCTCTCATCTAAAGGGATCAGCACGGATTCTCTTGTGGTAATCGCTGGGAAGACCGATTCGGGCGCGGACAAGGTCAATACCACCAGGGTAGGCCTGACCCTGATCTACGCCGGCGTACCGAACGTGGCGGTGCTTAACGGCGGCTACAATAAATGGACAGCCGACAACAGGAAACTGACCACCGAGGCTACCGAGAAAGCGGAATCGGATTTCGATGGCGAGTTCAACGAAACCCTTATCATCAGCAAGGAAGATCTTGTGAAGAAGATCGGTACGGCGGTTATCGTGGATACCCGCGAGGCGCCGTTCTACACCGGCGAGAAGAAGCTTGAATTCGTTGCCCGGGCAGGTCACATAAAATCAGCGGTAAACCTGCCGACCATCTCACAGGTATTCAATGACGACGGTACCTACAAGGATATGGAGGGATTGAAGACCCTGGCCGCTAGTGTGATAGGTGGAGACACAGGCAAGGAAATCATCACGTACTGTGATTCCGGAAGGGTTGCCACGACATGGTGGTATCTGCTGCGGGAGGTTTTCGGGTACAAGAATGTAAGGCTGTATGACGGTTCGGCCCAGGATTGGGCAAAAGATGAAGGTCTGCCCATGGAAAAATAACCGGTACAGGTGGCGGGACGTGGCTGATGTTTGTTCCTGCCTCCATGTGCGCGAGGGAATCGCCGCCATATGATGTGTAAAGAGATGCTCAGGTTCATGGTTCTCATTCTTGCCCTCGGTGTCTGCCTGCCAACGGCACGGGCGGAATCCGGGGAGGCTCCCGAGGAGCACATAGATGTGTGGCTGCGCAACACATTGGGTGACAGGATCACCCCGACGAGCAACTCGGGTGATCCTTACAGCCCCAGAGAGACCTGCGGTGCCTGCCACCATTATTTCACTATCTCCGAGGGGGAGCATTTTCAGCAGGGATACGTGAAACCCGGAAGCACGGAAGAGGCGTCACCACTGCCGGCTGCCATGTTCCCCGATGAAATGACCCTGGCCCCCTATGACGGATCAGCCGCATACGACTGGATAGCTGAGAACAGCTCCTATCATCCGGGGGGCGGACCCATGGAGGCACTTCGGTCTCCGGGCGGTGGAGAATCCGTATTGAGAATCAGTCACGATGAAGGCGAAACGTTATATGAAGGACAGGACAATCCCCACTTTGTCTCCCGGCTTACACCGGATAAGAAAAGCCATTTCCGCGCCAGCGGGGTTGTTGAGGCGGACTGCCTGATGTGCCACCTGGATGGATATAAGCTGGATAAGAGAAACGAACAGATCAAGGCCAGGAACTATAGGTGGGCAGCGACCGCCGGTGCCGGTTTCGGCGAGGTGAACGGCCGGGTGTTGACGGCTCTCGGTGATGAAGGCCGGTGGAACTTTTCCAGACGTCCCGTGGTGGAGTATGAGTGGGGGTCGCCATTGTTCACAGACGACGGGATGCTCGCGGGCAAGGTGTTCGGGAGGGTCGTGACGTCGAGTGCCTGTATCCAGTGTCATGGGCCTACCCAGGCGTTCCATACCGCAACGCTGCACCGTGAGGAGGACAATGTTCACATCAGGGCGGGGTTCCAGTGTTCGGACTGCCACACCCCGGCATCAGAGGTGCCGGGCGGCAGGCTCAGCCACCGGTTTGCCTTGAGTCCCGCTCTTCCCGGCACGACAGAGACGGGCGTGAAAACCTGTGCCGGCTGCCACCTTGGGAACCAGTACAGCAGGGACCGCGACGGCATGCCGGAACAGGCTCCGAACCCGCTTCTCGCACATGCCGACACCTTCTACAATGCCTCATTCCATTTACGGCTCTTGACCTGTACGGCGTGTCATACGACCGGTCAGCCGGCAAGGGGTGCGTATCTCCTCGATATCTCGACCGGCAGGACCTTCTGGTACTCGGCAGATGACTTTGCTGCCCTCACTGTCCCAAAGGCCGCGACATGGCCTGCCAAAGAAACCTGGAAGCCCTGGGTGGCCGCTGTGGATTCCAAAACGGGCCAGGGAGAGAGATATGCGCCCGTATCCCTCCATACGGCACAATGGTTCGGAGAAAGGATCTCTGAGGACTTAATCAGGCCGATGGATCAGTGGCTCGTATACCGAGCCTTCAAGGGCACGAAGGGGATTACCGTTGTGGAGACAAGGGATGCTGCCGGGAAAAAGGTACATCGTTCCACGGTGGCAACGCCTGAGGACATGAAGAAGATGCTGGATGAGCTCCGAAATCTAGGCAGACGCAATGCCGTGTTTGTCTCGGACAAGGTCTATGAAATAAAAGACGGCAAAATAGAATCTTCAGACCTGCCGTTCAATCCGTCCCTGAACCTGCCTGTCTGGCACAATGTATCGCCCATTGCACGCAAAGAGACCCTTGGTGCCGCTGGATGTACCGATTGTCATGACAAGACATCGGAGTTCTTCACCAAGATGAAGGTGCGCAATATCGGGAAGTTTCTTGCAGAAGACTATCCGGTTCCAAAAAAACCGAATGCTACCCCCCAGATGCAGGACTGGGGGTATAAACGGGTGCCGTCCCATGAGTAGGATAACGATGAAGATGTCAGGATTGCAGGTGTACGGACGGATCACGCGGCTCCCTATCCAGGTGATCCTCGTCATTTCCTGCCTGAGTGTCCTGTGCCCATCGCCTGTCGGTGCCCAGGAGTGGAACATAGTGGAGGCACAGACCCTCCATGAGATGATGGAAAAGGAACCCATAACCCTGGTGAATGTCATGAGCCGCATCGAGTGCCTTGACCACAGGATACCCGGATCGAGGTGCATAGCCTGCGAAGAGGTTACCGACAGGCTGCCTGAGATTCCCCGGGACAGGAAACTCGTCCTGTACTGTGAGAGCGAGGGGTGTATCCGCAGCTGCACGGCAGCGCAGGATGCGATAACCGGGGGCATAGAAAACGTCTACGTGCTCAAGGGAGGCATGCCTGCATGGAAGCGGGCAGGATTCGTCCTTGAATCAGTTGAACGCGTGCCAAGGGCATTCATACATTCCATCAAGGCAGAAGGGCTCGAAGAGTGGCTTTCGCTTCATCCGGACTATATTGTCCTGGATATACGCTCAGAGGCCCTCTATGAGGAGGGCCACCTGGAAGGGGCGGTGAATGTACCGTTCCACCAGCTACATGAACGGTATTACGAGCTGCCCTGGGACCGTGCCCTCTTCGTAGTGGATGAACGGGGTGTGCGCTCGTTCCTGGCGGCATGCTATCTTGCCCGGAAGGGGTTCCCTGTGGTGAGGCTCTTTGGAGGCATGGAGAAGTGGCGGGCTTTTTCACAGTCCGGGGGGCAGAACAAGTGATGGAGATGGAATACAGCCGGTCGTCCCGGAAGGGGATATTCTCTGCAGTGCTTGTAATACTGCTTGTCGGAATTCCTCTGCTGCCCTTTGCCTGGGGTGCCGATGAATCCACGATAAGCAGGAACACCTGCCGGGAGTGTCACTACGATGCAATGTACGGACAGTCCTTCGACGACTCTGTCCATGGGAAGAACGGCTGCCAGAGTTGCCATATCGATATTACGGACCTCGATCTCCACATGTCGGCAACGCAGAGGCCCTCGCCGGTCAATTGCGGCACCTGCCATCCCGTGATCGCCGGAGAATATCTCGGAAACTTCCACTACCTTCAGGAAGATTTCCGCTGTGTGGACTGCCATCAGGATATCCACACCCGCAAGGAGATGGCCGGGGACATCAAGCAGAGAACCATCGAACAATGCACCCAGTGTCACAGAAACGACGATTATGTATCGTCGGGCCATGCAGAGGCTGTACTCAAAGGGAATTCTGATGCCGCTGCTTGCGGCGATTGTCACGGCCTCCACAATACGCGCATCTACCACACCTCTTTAGAGGAATACCCCGACGAAGCCCGGATGTTCTACAACACGAAGTGCAAAAGCTGCCATGCAGACGAGGCAATGATGGCCCGAAACGATCTCTCTGCCAGGATGGTGGACTACTACGAGGAGACATATCACGGAAAGGTCCAGGGGGTCGGCTATTCGACCCTTGTGGCCGGCTGTGCAGACTGCCACCGGACGCACAATATCCTCCCGAAGACAGATCCCAGATCGAGCATCCATCCTGACAATCTCGTCAAGAACTGCGGGCGCTGCCACACGGGTTTCCATGAGCGTTTCGTGGCGTACAAGGCACATCCCAACTACCGTGACCGGGAGAACTATCCGGCCCTCTTCTGGACCTTTGTCTTCATGTCCTCTCTCCTGATAGGCACGTTCCTCTTTTTCTGGTTCCACACGGCTCTGTGGTGGCGCAAGAGCTACTGGGAGAAACACAAGAGGGAAAAAGAGGGTATTCTCCCCGATATATGCACGAAAGACCGGGAGGGATTCATCCATGTCGAACGCTTCACTCTCACGGAGCGGATCATGCACCTGATGCTCATCGCATCGTTCTTCACCCTTGTAGCAACCGGATTTCCTCTGAAGTACTACCAGGCCCCCTGGGCCAGGATATTCATCAGCTTCTGGGGCGGCGTTCAGACGGCCGGCCTGTTCCATCGAATCGCGGCCTTTGTACTCATCATGCTGTTCGCCTATGTTGCATGGCGGTGCATCCGGTTTGTCTTCCCAAAGGGTGTGGGGGCCAAGGGATGGAAAGAGCGCCTGTTCAGTCCGGACTCGCTGTTCCCCAGATGGAAGGACTGGGAAGATATCAAGGGGATGTTCCTCTGGTACTTCAACAAGGGAGAAAAACCGAAATTCGACCGATGGACCTACTGGGAGAAGTTCGACTTCTGGGCTGTATTCTGGGGGATGTTCGCCATCGGTGGCTCCGGAATCCTCCTGTGGAAGCCTGAATGGTCGTCCTATATCGTCCCCGGTTGGGTCCTCAATATCGCTACCGTGGTGCATTCCGAGGAGGCACTGCTTGCAGCGCTGTTCATCTTTACGGTGCACTTCTTCAACACGCATTTTGTCCCCGAGAAGTTCCCCATGGACCGGCTGATTTTCACCGGTACCTTTTCCATCGATGAAATGGAGAGGGAAAAGCCCATGCAGTACGATCGTCTCGTGGATGAGAAGAAACTCGACGATCTCAAACGCAGGCATCCGGGTATCCCGTTGAAACTCGTGTCCGCCATCATCGGGCTCGGGAGCCTGCTGCTGGGACTGACTCTGACCGTGCTCTTTATCTACGTGCTTCTTTTCCCCTGACGGACATATACGTCGCCGGTGCATACCGCACGGCATGTAGCGCCTAAGGGACATCTTGCCTGAGAGATTTGCACAGGCGGTAAGCAGTAATCGATCACTTCATCCACTGCTTGTGAGACATGACTATGGCAGAAGTGTTTCATGCCTTTGTATGCATGAATTCAGGGTGACCCCGCAAGACCAGACTGAGAGACCTTCTCCGGTTGATCAAGCCTGAAGTATAATACGTTTATTGAGTCCATCTGCCTGAAAAAGGGCAAAAAAAATCGCCAGAAGAAAGTTTTGGGGTTAGGCATAGTATTTGGAGGGCTATGCCCCTTCTTCTGGCAAAAAGGAGGGCTCTCTTTAGAAGAGAACTTGATTGTGTATAGACCATATTGTTGTTTTTGTGGGAATCAGCCATATGCTGAAATATTTGTAATCCATGATGTAAACGCTGTGGGTAAATATCTTACTCTGCTGTTTCTTTTCGTATCGTGAGTATCCACAATCTTCACATGGTTTCTTCATATTTTCTCCACAATTAGCTGCTAGATTCAGTTCAACATCATGAGTGAACTGAAGAGATCGATTCTTCATACTGACAGGAAAAAAACATAAGGAGTGAAATTATGGAAAAAAGCACAATGGCAATACTGATCCTCTTTGCTGTAGTTGCACTGTTGTTCAACCCTGCTGTGAGTAGCGTTTTTGGCGGAGAAGGGCCTGGTGATGATGCAATAGGTGATCCTTCCTTTTTCCCGAAGATCCCTCCCTTCATGGCCGGGCAATACGACACCGATGGCGATGGACAGCTCTCGGATGAGGAACGTGAAGCAGCACATGCCGCTATTCTGGAGAAGTATGATGCCGATGGTGACGGTGTATTGTCCCGTAAGGAACGACATGCCATGCGTGAAGCCCTGCATGATGCCTTTATTGCAAAATACGACACTGACGGCGACAGAGAAATATCGAGCGAAGAGCGGGATGCCATAAAGGCAGACTTCATCAAGCGGTTCGATGTTGACGGCGACGGCAAGCTTTCAAAGGAGGAACTGCCGGATCGCGGACCACTCGGCCCAGGCAAAAGGGGACTCGGCTGCGGCAGATCGTGATGACAACGAAGCCGATGCAAGCATGAATATCCGGTGTCCGGGTCAGCAGATTTTTCCCCTGTGCTGGCCCGGCACCATGTCTTTTCTTTGATGAACAACGCAGACAGGA
>DAISYU010000088.1:0-13259 GCA_036825155.1 Thermodesulfobacteriota bacterium
GTCACCGGATGGACCCCGCACTGGAAATTCGCCCGGTGGGATCTGAAATACCTGAAAGACCCGAAAGGAATCTACGGCGGGGCTGAAGAAATCCGAACCATCGTCCGAAAGGGCCTCGACAAGGATATGCCTGAGGTATACGCATTCCTCGACAACTTCCACTGGACACTGGCAGACATAGGCCAGGTCATGGGGTGGAACGCAGACGGTGCGGATCCGGCTGATTCCGCCAAGCGGTGGATCAAGGAGAATCCGGACAAGGTGAATGCCTGGCTGAATTAGGCATCCCTGTTGATCTTCCGGTATCGATTCGAAACAGAAAAATCCTGTAACACCCAGCAGAGAAGCCACCCGAATCAGGGTGGCTTCTCACTCAACCAAGAAAAATACTCATTATTCTCCTTTTCTTACACGCTTTGGCTGCACAACGGCCACTTTATTCTTGACATACAATCCATGCTTGAATTATATCATAACGATCTGAAAACACTGCCTTTTCAATTATTTTTTAAAAGGCGAATGAGAGGAGATTCTTTTTTTCTGCATGTCAGCGTAAGGTATAAAACACCATTGGTGTGATATCCCACCTTGATAATACGAAAATTAATGGGAAAAGGAGAGGAATAGATGAAGATTTCACGGTATATCATGATTCTTGGCGTATGTTTGCTCGCCCTGACATTCGGTAATGCGTTTGCTGCAAAAGATGCCATTGTCATCGGTTTGCAGGGGCCCATTACAGGACCATGGGCATACGAAGGGCAGATGGCAAAACAGTCATGCGAGATCGCAGCCGAATTGATCAACAAAAAGGGCGGCATCCTGGGTGGAAAACTCATAGAACTCAGGGTGGTTGACGATGCAGGCGAGCCCAAGACAGGTGCACTGGCAGCACAGAAACTGGTGGGGCAGAAAGATGTTGTCGCATCGGTATCCACCTATGGATCATCCGTTTGCGAACCCGCGTCGAACATCTACGAAAAGTTCAAGAAGGTCAATATCGGCTACGGTGTAACCGCAGTCCGTCTCACCCAGAGGGATTTCAAATACTTCTTCCGCACCTGCGGCCGCGATGATTCCCAGGGAAGATTCTTCGCCGAGGCGGTCCCGAAAAAATTCAATGCAAAACGTATTGCAATCATGCATGACAATACCGCATTCGGAAAAGGACTCGCAGAAGATACCAAGCGGGCATTGCAGGCCTCGGTTGATGCCGGTTCTGCAGAAATCGTCTACTATGATGCTATCACCCCCGGCGAGAAAGACTTCAGGGTGGTGCTGACCAATCTGCGAGAGGCAAAACCCGAGGTGTGGTACTTCACCGGATACTATGCAGAGGCTGCCCTTCTGGTCACCCAGGCCCGCGACATCGGGATAACCTGCCCGTTTGTGGGTGGAAATGCCGCCATCAACGATGAGTTCGTCAAGATTGCAGGCATTGACCTTGCCAAAGGATGCTATATGACAAACGAGCCGCTCCCGGCAGATCTTCCCTATCCCGAGGCAAAGGAATTTCTGGATGCATACAAGGCCAAGTTCGGCGATATCCCATCCAGCCCATGGCCCATCTATGCGGCAGACGCACTGAACATCATTGCCTATGCCATTGATAAGACCGGTTCCACCGACTCCACCAAACTCGCAGACTACCTCCGTGATGTGGTGGACGGTGTCCCGGGCATCACCGGGCCTATCGGATTCACACCTCAGGGAGACCGGGAGGGTGTTCCCTTCTATCTCTATGTGGTTGACGACCAGGGTAAGATTGTCGTATCAGAGTAATCTCTTTAGTGAGACGATAACACAGCACGAGGACGCATGCACATTATTCTCGAACAGCTTATTAACGGTCTGACGATCGGGTCCTTCTATGCCCTCATAGCCCTTGGCTACTCTATGGTCTATGGGGTATTGAAGCTGATCAATTTCGCGCATGGCGATTTTTTCACCCTGGGCTCGTACCTGGGCTACACCGTGCTCGTCTTTGGAGCTGCTTTGATTACTACCCATTTCGGGCTGTGGGGCGGCCTGATGCTGGCTATGATGATCGCCGCAGTATCTCTGGCCCTTGTGGGTATCATTGTTGAACGACTGGCCTACCGGCCGGTATATCCTGCCGGTAGGCTTCCTGCTGTTGTCTCCGCCCTTGGTGCATCCATATTTCTGCAGAATACCATCATGGTGATCTGGGGCCCGAGATTTCAGGCTTATCCCTCGAAACTTATCCCGAATGCACACCTGACCATCGGCGATATTCACATCACCCTGCTGCAGATCCTCATCCTCCTGCTCTCATTCATCCTGATGGGGTCGCTGTATTTTATCGTACAGAAAACAACCTTTGGCGCCGCTATCAGGGCCACCGCCCTTGACCGGGACACGGCATCTCTCATGGGGATCAACATCAACAAGGTCATCTTTTTCGTTTTTACCCTCGGCCCGGCTCTCGGCGCCATGACCGGGATCATGGTGGGGATGTACTACCGTCAGATCAGTTTCACCATGGGGTGGAATTATGGTTTAAAGGCATTTACCGCCAGCGTACTGGGCGGGATCGGCAATATCCCGGGTGCAATGATCGGAGGGCTTATTCTCGGCGTGCTGGAGATGCTCGGTGCTGCGTATATCTCCGCGGCGTGGAAGGATGTGTTCGTCTTCATCATCCTGATTCTCGTTCTCATCTTCCGGCCAACCGGCATCCTCGGAGAAAAACTGGCGGAAAAAGTATAGTCCTATGAACGAAGTCACCTCCACTGAATCAAAACAGCTCCTCGGCTCCTTCAATGTAAAGATCCTCATTATTGTCGGGGCATTTGTGGCGTATCCGTTTTTCGTCAGCAACTATTTTATCGATATCGCATTTTTCTTCGGCACCTATGCCCTGCTGGGCCTGAGCCTCAATATCGTCCTTGGCGAGGTGGGGCTCTTTGATCTCGGTCACGCGGGCTTTTATGCCATCGGCGCCTACACCACCGCAATCCTCAACACCAAATTCGGCATCCCCATCCTTGTCCTGCTGCCGGTAAGCGCCCTGGCAGCGGCGTTATTTGCATACGTCGTATGTTCTCCCGTTATCCATCTCCAGGGGGACTATCTGCTCATCGTGACCCTGGGTCTGGGAGAGATTATACGCCTCGCGCTCATCAACAATCCGTTCGATCTCACCGGCGGACCAAACGGGGTGTTCGGCATCGACTTTCCCTCACTGCCGGGCGGATTTGTCATCGACTCGTCCATCGAGTTCTATTTCCTTATCTGGATTATTGTCGGCCTTTCCATCCTCGGCCTGACCAGACTGCAGAATTCGAGGATCGGGAGGGCATGGAACTATATCCGGGAAGATGAAATTGCCGCGAGCGCCAACGGGGTGGATGTCAAAAACTACAAACTCCTCGCGTTTGTACTCGGTGCAGCCCTGGCAGGCGTTGCCGGCAATGTCTACGCAAGCAAGCTCATGTGTGTCTCTCCCGAGAGTTTCACCTTCTGGGAATCATGCCTGATGTTCTGCATTGTCCTGATCGGCGGCATGGGATCCATACCCGGTGTGATTATCGGAGCCGCATTTATCAGCCTGTTCCCGGAGATTTTCAGACCGTTCGCCATGTATCGAATGCTCGTATTCGGTTCCGCAATGATTCTCATGATGATGTTCAGGCCTGGAGGCGTCTGGCCACGGAAACGCGGTGCGGTGGAATTCAGATCGCTGATAGAAACGTCCAGGAGCAAAGATGCCTAAGACGAGAGATCAAAAAGATATCGTGCTGGAAACACAGAGGCTGACCAAGATATTCGGCGGCCTGACAGCGGTAAACCTTTTTGATCTCAAGGTGCATAAAGGGGATATCCTGAGCCTCATCGGACCGAACGGCGCTGGAAAGACGACCGTCTTCAATGTGGTAAGCGGAATATACAAGCCTGAAGTCGGGAACGTATACTTCAATGGACAGAATATCACCGGGCGGAAACCCCACCAGATTGTCTCCTATGGCATTGCCAGGACATTTCAGAACATCCGCCTCTTTCCCGACATGACATGCCTTGAAAACATCATGGCAGGCCAGCACTGCAGAGGATCTGCCGGGGTATTCTCATCGATCTTCCGCCTGCCGCCGCAACGCAGAGAAGAAGAGCGTATCAGGAAAATTGCAGAAGAGCGGCTCCGGCAGGTGGATCTCTGGAACTTCCGGGATGACCTGGCAAAAAATATTGCATACGGATCGCAGCGCATGCTGGAGATCGCCAGAGCCCTTGCATCAAATCCCGGCCTGCTGGTACTCGATGAGCCGAGCAGCGGTCTGAACCCGAGAGAAACGCAGGACCTGATGAAATTCCTCACCGGCCTGATCAAATCGGATGATGTCACGATCCTGCTCATAGAGCACGATATGAACGTGGTCATGGGGATCTCGGACTGGGTGGTTGTGATGGATGAAGGGAGAAAGATCGCAGAGGGCCTGCCGGAAGATATCTATAATAATCCCCGGGTGATCGAGGCATACCTGGGCAAAGACGATGAAGAGGAAGAATCTGAACATGGCACCACTGCTGAACATTGAAAACCTCCATATCTCCTACGGTGCCATCAAGGCGCTCAAGGGTATCAGCCTGACGCTCGATGAAGGCGAGATCGTCACGGTCCTTGGTGCGAACGGAGCGGGGAAATCGACCCTCATGGAGGCCATATCGGGCCTCGTACCCATCGAGAAGGGAACCATCATGGTGGCTGGGGAGGTCTTGAACAAGATCCCGGCATATGAAATCGTCCTCAAGGGGGTGTCCCTCTCTCCTGAGGGGCGACGGGTGTTCCCCACGCTGACCGTGGACGAAAACCTGAGACTCGGTGCCTACACCATGAGATCACGGAAAAAAGAGGTGGGTGAGGCCAAAGACCGGGTATTTTCCCTCTTTCCCATCCTGGCCGAGCGTCACCGGCAGCTGGCGGGAACCCTTTCCGGCGGAGAGCAGCAGATGCTGGCCATAGGCAGGGCTCTGATGAGCACCCCGCGGATTTTACTCCTGGACGAGCCGTCACTCGGACTGGCGCCGATCCTCGTCAAACAGATCTTCAATATCATCGAGGAGATCAATAATCAGGGCACCACCATCCTGCTGGTGGAGCAGAACGCCAACAAGGCGCTGGGCGTTGCCAATCGGGGCTATGTCCTTGAAAACGGCACCATCACCACATCCGGATCATCAGCCGAACTGAAAACCAACAAAAAAGTCCAGGAGGCATACCTGGGCGGGTCTGCACTGAAGAAGAGGCGAGGCTGAAACCGCTCTGCAGGCCGGGCTGTTGAATCATGTCAGGCCCCATAAAATTCACTGATATCACTGAGTTTTTTTCTTAGGCCTTAAGGGGTCTGCTGTATCGCTTACCAGGGAAAAATCCAGGTGCCCCCTGGCCGTATCCACTCGAATGAGCTTCACTTTCACCTTGTCCCCCAGGGCGACGGCATGTTTTTTCAACGTTATTCTCTTACCCCTGCGTGCCCTGGAACCGTTCATCCAAGCTGCAGAGACAAGCCCGTCGATGGGAGGTTCAAAGATCTCTACAAACATGCCGACGGACAGGATGCTCGTGACAACGCCATCGAACACATCACCGATATGCCTCGTCATATAGGCTGCTGTCTTGATCCGTAAGACCTCGAACATTGCATCGTTGGTCTTTTGTTCCTTCATCGAGGTCTCGTCTCCGGCATACTTGAGGTAGCGCATATGCTTGTCGTATGCTTTTTTCTGAGACAGGTCTTTTGTTCTGAGCACCATCTTCACAAGCCGGTGGATAATGATATCCGGGTATCGTCTGATGGGTGAGGTGAAATGGAGGTATCCCTTTGTAGCAAGCCCGAAGTGTCCCAGGTCATGCGGGGAGTATCGAGCCCGCATGAGCGATCTCAGTATATGCTGATTGACGAAACCCTCGAGATGCCCCCCCTCATAGAGGTTCGTGATCTCCTGCATCACCTGCGGGATAGCCTTTCCGGTGCGGATAGCTCGGTAAAGCCGCGAAAGAACATCCTCATGAAGCCTGATCTCCTTGAGCGTCTGCGCAAGGGCCATGAGATCGTCCGTGGCCGGGGGCTCGTGAACCCGGTACAGGACCGGCATCCTGTGCTTTTCGAGAAATCTGCAGACAACCTGGTTTGCGCAGAGCATGAACTCTTCAATGAGCCTCTCTGCCGGGCCCCGGGGTTTTCTGTATACCCGGTCAACATCACCGTCATGGCCGATGGTTACCCCGACCTCGGGGATATCAAAATCGAGGCATCCCCTTTTCCTGCGCATCCTGTAAAGGTTACCGGCCATCCTGTGGAGCCACAGGAGTCTCTGGGCTATCTCGTGATCATCCCCGGGAGGTTTGCTCTCACCTTCTAAAAACGGATTGACTTCCTCGTAGGTGAGCCGTGCATGTGAACGGATTACGGCCTCAAAACAGTCATACTCAATGATCCTTCCCCTTGGGCCGAGTCGTATTTGAGCCACCACGGCAAGCCGATCGGCATATGGCTGGAGGCTCATGATCCCGTTTGAAAGGACCTCCGGCAGCATGGGGATGACTGCATCGGGAAAATATACACTGAAGGATCGGTTGAATGCCTCACTGTCCAGGGCTGATCCGGGTTTCACGACATGGGCTACATCGGCGATGGCAACGGTTGCCATATAGGTCCCGTCAGGGGATTTCTCGATCCCCACGGCATCATCAAAATCCTTTGCCGTGATACCGTCTATGGTGAAGAGAATCCTGTCTCTGAGATCTCTCCGTCTGGTAAGTTCGCTTGAAAAATCGATATGGGATGCCTTGTCGGCCTCATGTTCCGCCTCTGCAGGAAACCGCCAGGAAATTCCATGCTTGAGTGCAATAAACCTCAGATCATCTCCGATATCTTCGGGGATATCGAGCCGGCGCTCGATACGCGCTGAAACGGTTTTGGTCTTTCTGATCTGTCTGGGCAGATCGATGGCCGCGAGGACCACGTCCCCGGTCCTGGCATCTCCCTGAGATCCATAGGGGATAATAATGGTATAGGGAAAAGGATCGAACGGTTCGAGAATACCCCACTTCTTCAAAGCCCGAAATTTCCCGCTCACTGTCGCCCTGGTCCGCTGGAGGATAGCGGTCACCTCTCCGCGCATGCCTTTTGGGTCCCTGTATGCCCACACCTCTACGATGTCGCCATCCATGGCGCCATAGAGACCCTCGGCAGGCACAAAGACATCATCCTTCTTCTTCAGGCTGCCCTCCGGTTCCACAAAGGCAAAGCCCCTGGGATTCCAGCGAACCCTTCCCGTTATCTTCATAACACTCCTGTTGTCATAAAAGAAATCCTATCATTGCATATTGAGCCTTGCAATGATAGAGATGTGGGCAATAATTTTATTGGATCCGGTGTTTCGCCGATAGTGTTTGAGATATGAAAAAGTATGCAGCAATTGCTCTGGCGGGTTTGTTTCTCACCCTTTCTGCTATATACCTTGGGAACCTGTTCTTCCACAAGGACCCGGCGGAATCCCCCGCAAAGAGGACCAAGAAGACCGTGCAGATAAGCGAGATATCCGAAAACCTCTACTCCCCCGAAGGCCTCAGCGGCAACTGGATATTGTTTCTCCACTATCCAAATGAGACTGCCTCGGTGGATATCACCATAGATGAGGGCAGCACGGCAGTGAGCAAGGATGCAGCGATCATCGGCGATATGAGTATTTCCATAGACACGGACGGGTCAATGGAAATGGACAATGAACAGGCACACCTCAAGGGGAGGATGAATCCCGAGGGCAACCATATGGATGGAATGGCCGTTTTGCAGGGGATCAAGGCCCCGGTTCCCTTTTCCGCCTTTAAGATTCAGGATTCGGCTCAAGGCGATTAGCGTTTCACCGGTAATCGACGGGTACAGGGTGGCATGAAGGAAAATTCTCTGAAAAAAAAGCGATCGTACGGGCCTGATGTCCGTACTGTCCAACACGGAGAGATCCTCCTGGTGGAAAAAACCTACAGGACCAGAGGACTGCCTGTCCGTATAGCAGGGTTTTTCCTCGTTTCCTGGGAACGCTTTATCTATTCCAGGCTCCAAGGGATGGCGGGGATACCCAGGCTCTCCTCCAGCCCTGATTGCTATACCCTGATGACGCATTTCATGGGGGGAGACAACCTCAGAGAGACCGTGATCCACCCTGACGAAGCCTATTTCAGAGCATTGACACGGCTTATAGAAGAGATGCACGCCCGGGGAGTCATTCACCTTGATCTGAGAAACCGCAGAAACTACGGTATCGATGAAGAAGGCAATCCATACCTCGTAGACTTTGCCTCCAGCCTGTACATCCCCTTTTCAAAGACCCTTGTGAGGATCTTTGCACTTATTGACTGGATGGGATTCGTGAAGGTCAAAGAGCGGCTCTGTCCCGCACAAATCACCGAGAAGGAAGAGAAACTGCTCACCGTCGGGAATACCCTGAGCTCGTGGTGGCTGCCAACCAAGGCACTGAGAATGCTACGGGATATCGTTAGAAAGATCAGGGCATGAAACCATCTGCACATGGTAGAAATATTGAATAGGGGCACAATCCCTATGAAAAAAGACGTCTTGCATGCTGTGCATATTATGAGTGAAAATACTATTGAAATTTTCTAGCAATCCATATATACAGCTGATTTTGTGTAAATACCGAATAGGGGCACAAGGAAAGGAGTCGGTGTATGCCGAGGATACGGCCATTCAAGGGTATCCGATATAACCCTGAACTAATGGATCTTGGCAAAGCCATATGCCCGCCATATGACGTGATAGGCCTGACAGAGGTGGACGATTACTACAACAAATCGCCCTATAATGCGGTCAGGCTGATACAGGGCAAGCAGTTCCCCAAAGACACAAAAGAGGACAATCGCTACACGAGGGCCAGGGATTTCTACAGGCAGTGGCTCGATGAAAAGATCCTTATCCAAGAAGACGCCGTTTCGATCTATTATCACGAACACACCTACACCCTTCGGGATAATACCTTTACCAGAAAAGGCTTCATTTCCTCGGTGCGCATGGATGAGGAAGAAAAAAAATCCATCAGGCCCCATGAATATACCCAGAAAGGCCCCAAACTCGACCGGTTGCGACTCATGAATGCGGTCCGGACCAATTTCAGCTCGATTTTCGGTATCTATTCCGATCCGAAAAAGATCATTGAAACGCAGATACGGCCGAACCTCTCTTCTCCCCAGGTGGAATTCGATACGGCTAAAGATTCCCATCGGCTCTGGGTTATTAAAGACTCCAACATGATCGAGCAGATCGTCAAGATGATGCAGTACAAGAAAATCCTTATTGCCGACGGACATCACCGCTATGAGACAGCGAAGACCTATCGGGACCGGATGAGGGCTGCTACCGGGAAAAATGACGGAAACCAGAGCTTTGACTACATCCAGATGTACCTGATCAATAAGGACGAAGGGATCAATATCCTGCCTACGCACCGGGTTATCGTAGACAGTATGGGGGTCGGTCTCGTGGATCTCGAATACCGCATCAAGGAACTGTTCAATATGATCCCCCATGATAACAGAAAGAGTTTCTTAAATGCGCTGGCAAAACGCAAAAGAGGTGCAATCGGCCTCTTCGTGAAGGGCATCCCGAGATATTATCTCCTGGAACTCTCCGACAGTGGGGACATTGAGAGATACATACCCAGACATACCCACCCCCTTCTCAAAAAACTCGATGTAACAATCCTGCACGAATGTGTCCTGGAACCGATCCTGGGCATCAGCCCCGCCATGGCAGGCAAACGCATTACCTATACGAGCGATTCCGATCAGGCCCTCAATATGGTGTCTCACGAAAAGGCTGATATCGCCTTTCTGCTCAACCCCAACACTATTGAAGAGATCATGGAAGTCGCCGAGGCAGGGCTTCGGATGCCCCAGAAATCCACCTATTTCTATCCGAAGACGCCCACAGGGATCGTCTTCCACTCTCTGGAATAGCCCAGGACATCTATTGCGTGATGAGCTCTGTGAACTGACAGGCTCCACCATCTACGAGCATTTCCTTCAAGGCTCCTGCTGCCTGTCTTGAGGGGTTGCTCTATTCCTGCGTGTGAGAATCATGTGACGGGGGAACAGATTGGGCTTGATTTTCATGAACAGATATTCTAAATTTGAACGATGGTTCAGAGTCCGAATGACAATTCAAAGCCTCTGAGCAGAAAAGAGCGGGAAGCAGCTCTTCGCAAAAAAGCCATCCTTGATGCTGCCCGGTCGACATTCGAGGCTGACGGGTATATCAATGCCACCATGGCCCAGATCGCGGCCAAGGCAGAGTTCGGTGTAGGGACACTCTACCAGTTCTTCCCCAGCAAACAGAATCTCTTTGCCGAAGTGATCCTGCAGGGCATAGAACAGTTCAGAGAGGGATTGAGGCAATGTATTGCAGAGGAGACATCATGGCAGGATGAACTGCGGTTGTTTATTGAATACCAACTCTCCTGGGTGGAAAAAAATCCTGATTTTCACCGGCTCATCTACGAGATCTTCTACTCGCCCGTCCCTGATCTCGCATCCAGGATCTTCGAGGTATTCAAAGATACGCACAAGGAAACCATGACGCTGGTTCAGAACATATTCTCCCATGCGAATAAAGACTCTGAGATCTTTGATCCCGACCTCATGTCCTTGATGATACTGGGCATGATGCACGTCATTGGAGACAACTGGTTCATGGGGATACTCAACAAAAAACCCACAGAGTATATTCCCGGCATCATAGGCGTTATTTTAGGAGGAAAATCAGGTGAATAAACAAATTATTACCGGAATAATGGTCTTGATTGCACTCATCTTCGGTACAGCATCCGCTGCAGATTACATGACCCTCAAGGATTCCATAACCTTTGCTCTGCAGAACAACCCGAACATCAAAGCCCAGGACCAGGAGGTTTTAGGCAAAGAGATGGAACAGCGCTCCAGCTTCGGTGATATGCTCCCTGAGGTAACCCTCAATTACGGGTATGCGCGGCTCAATGAAGAACCTTTCCTGTCCATCACCGGTCTCGGCAAGGTCGTCCTCGGCACGAAGGACAACTACGATTTCACCATCGAGGCCACCCAGCCGCTCTTTACCGGCGGGGCTCTCTACAACAGCTACCGGATATCAAAGAACAATTATTACTCGGCAGATTTTGACCGTCAGAGGGTTATCAGAGAACTGAAACAGCAGGTGATCAGGGCATATTACGGCGTGATTGAGACACGGCAGGTTTACGAGGTTGCCCAAAGCGGCCTGTCCTCCATCAAGGCACACCTCGATGTTGCCAATGCCTTCTTTAATCAGGGCATGATCCCGAAAAACGATCTGTTGGAGGCACAGGTTCGCTATGCCGAAAGCGAGCAGAATCTCATTATCGCCGACAATGCAATAAAACTCGCAGAGTCCAGCCTGAACCTCCTTCTTGGCAGAAGCCTGGCCGAAACGGTTACCATCGATTCCGAGATACCCATGTCAGAACTGGTGGAATCCCTGGATCAATCAACCGAAACAGCGCTCAAGATGAGGCAGGAGATCAAGACCATCCTGCTCCAGCGCGACAATGCTGACAAGGCGATCAAGATATCCAGGGCAGGATACCTCCCCTCTGTGGCCGCAACATACACCTATGAACGCACAGGGGAAGACCCCGATGTCGAGAATGATTCATGGTCCCTGGGGGTAGGAATGAGCTGGAACATCTTTGAGGGAGGCTCCAATTACTATGATGTCTCCAGGGCAAAAAGCCTCAGCAGCAAGCTTGGATATCTTCTGAAAAGCCTCCAGGACCAGATCTCCCTCGAGGTCAAAAACTCATATCTCGCGGCACAGGAGGCGAGGGCGAGAACAACTGTTGCTGAAAAGGCTATAGATCAGGCAAAGGAAAACCTGCGCATCCAGAAAGACCGCTACAACCTCCAGGTGGCAACCACAACCAATGTGCTCGACGCACAGGCCCTGCTCGATCAGGCAATGAAGAACTACATCACGGCCAGGGCTGACTATGCAAAGGCCATTGCATCGCTCAATTCGGCAATGGGGACCTTATAGGAGGGACTGGTCTTGAAGAGATTCATCCCCTGCCTGACAGTGATCATCTTCTCCTTGATCCTTATCTCCTGCATGAATGCAGGAGAAGACCAGTCTGAATCTGCGCCCGCCCTCTCTCCCATTACACCTGAGGTGGTGGTTCACGAGATTGTCCGGGGCCCCATCTACAAGACCTATACATCGGTTGGCAATGTTGCTGCGAGTGACGTCGCCAGGATCACACCCAAGGTTTCAGGCAGGATCAAGACGATCCGGGTGGAAGAAGGAGACCGGGTTGGTAAGGGCGAACTGCTCATGCTTATCGACCCCTTTGATTATGAAAAGGCCCTGCAGAATACCGCTGCCATTAAGAATCAGGCAAAGGTAACCCTTGAGCGCTCAGAAAGAGATCTTGCCCGTATGGAGTCCCTGTATGAACAGAAGTCCGTCTCTCAGCAGACATTTCAGGACACCCTGAGCGCCAGGGATCTTGCCAGGTATGAGTACGACCGGGCAACTGTCTCCCATGAAACAGCCAGGAGAAACCTTGAAGAATGCAGTGTATCCGCCCCCATATCGGGAATCGTTACTCAAAAGGAGGTAAATGTCGGGGAACTCACCAATCCCGGACAGCTTGCATTTGTGATCATGAACATGGACACGGTCAAGGTGGAGGTGGACCTGCCCGAGGAGGTCTACTCCTCGGTACATGAACAACGCGAAGGTATTATCACGCTCGATGCCATTCCTGAGAAGACATTCACCGGAACGATCACCAAGATCTATCCCACCATCGACCCCTCGAGCCGTACGTTCAGGGTGACCATAACGCTTACAAATCCGGACCTGCTGCTGAGATCGGGAATGACGGCCAGATCGAAGGTCATGCAGAAAACTCGCGAATCAGCCCTATGTGCGCCTAAATCTTCTCTCGTCCAGGGAGAACAGGGCTACATCATCTACACCGTCAACACCGATACCGTGAAAAAAACCCCGGTGAAGATCGGTATCGAAGGGGACTCGTTCTTCGAAATCATCGAGGGTGTCTCTGAGGGAGACAAAGTGGTAACCAAGGGACTCGCCGGATTGAGGGACGGGATGGGTGTCAAAATCAGGGAACAGATCTCACCCAGTAGAGGATAGTGCATGACGATTCCTGAATTTTCCGTCAAGAGACGGATCACTATCACCATGCTG
>DAISYU010000089.1:0-4478 GCA_036825155.1 Thermodesulfobacteriota bacterium
GATTTCTTCATAGAGTTCTTGACAAAAAGGCGAAAATTTTCTTTATGAGATGAGACTTAGCGAAGTAATATTATCCTGTAATGAGATGAGAACACACCACACAAACAACATGGCTCAAAATAAGGAGGAACATACATGATCCATGTGGAAAAACTGACAAAATACTACGGCGACCTGTGTGCGGTGGACCAGATCGACCTGGACATTCACAAGGGGGAGATCACCGGGCTGTTGGGCCCCAACGGTGCAGGCAAGACCACCACGCTGCGCATGCTCACCGGATATCTGCTGCCGAGTTCCGGGGGCATACAGGTAAAGGACTTTTCAATCGAAGACGACATGCTGCAGATCAAGAAGCTCATCGGGTACCTGCCGGAATCGGCGCCGCTGTACCACAACATGCTGGTCTACGACTATCTAGACTATGTTGCCAAGGTAAGAGACCTGGACAAGCAGAAGAAGGCGGAGCGCATCCATGAACTCGCAGACATCTGCGGCCTGACCGGCATCATGCACAAGGGGATCGGCGAGCTCTCGAAAGGGTTGAAACAGCGGGTCGGGCTGGCACATGCCATGATGGACGACCCGGAGATCCTCGTGCTGGACGAACCGACGTCCGGTCTCGACCCCAACCAGATCGTGGAGATCAGGGACATCATTCGCAGGATAGGAAGGGAAAAGACCATCATCCTTTCCACCCACATATTGAGCGAGGCCGAAGCCACCTGCGACCGCATCGTGATCATCGATCACGGTAAGATCGTTGCGGACGGCAGCACCGAGACCCTGAAAAAGACATCGGGAAAAGAGAAGATCATCAATATCTCGCTGATCGGTGCCGACATGGACGCGGCACAGGAAAGACTGGGGTCGATCGAGGGTGTTGCATCCATCGAACAGGTTGAGGCGACACAGCCTGACGAGCTCCGTCTGAAGATCTCGGCATCGAGCGAGGATGACATCCGGGGAGCTATCTACCGGGGCATCAAGGATACCGACTGGACCCTGGTGGAATTCCACCAGGAAGGCAAGTCACTGGAAAAGATCTTCCGTGAACTGACAAAGGAGGACTGATATGACCCAGGTGCTCAATATCTTTCGCAAGGAACTCAAAGATTATTTCGTGTCTCCTATCGCCTATATCGTGATCTGCATCTTCCTGCTCGTGACCGGGTGGTTCTTCTATACGACGTTCTTCCTCTACGACCAGGCAAACCTGAGGAACTTCTTCAACCTGCTGCCCATCACGTTCTCCTTCGTGATCCCGGCGGTCACCATGCGGCTGTTCTCAGAAGAACTCCACGCAGGAAGCTACGAGATGCTGCTCACCCTGCCCGTGCGGCTTTCCGACATCATCACGGGCAAGTTCCTGGCCGGTGTGGTCTTTGTCGCAATAATGCTCCTGCCCACCCTGTCCTATGCCCTGTTCACCTCGTTCATCGGTGATCTGGACTGGGGCCCGGTCATCGGCGGCTAT
Source organism: Thermodesulfobacteriota bacterium (assembly GCA_036825155.1). Taxonomy (GTDB): domain Bacteria; phylum Desulfobacterota; class Desulfomonilia; order UBA1062; family UBA1062; genus DSAD01. The sequence goes on from DAISYU010000089.1 coordinate 1,478, forward strand.
GTAGGCGCGATCCTCCTGGGCGCGGCATTTAGCGCCATCGGGGTGTTCGCCTCGTCCATGACGAGAAACCAGATCATTGCATTCATCGTGGGCATGGTCATCTGTTTTGCCCTGACGCTCATCGACAAGATGCTCTTTTTCTTCCCCAGGTCCCTGATCGAGATCATCAACTATCTCGGCGCAGGGTTCCACTTCGAGAATATCTCCAAGGGCATTATCGACACCAGGGATGTCGTGTACTTCCTAAGCGTGATTTTTATCGCGCTGTACGGATCCCACCTGGTGCTGCAGGAAAAGAGATAAGGAGAATGCCATGAGAATGAAAACCACTTCGCGATATGTGAAATTCGCTCTCTACTTCCTGGTGGTCGTCCTGATCAATATCGTGGGGATCACCCTGTTTACCCGGTTCGACCTGACGGAGAACAAGGTGTATTCCCTGTCAAATGTGAGCAGGGAGGCTGTCTCAACACTTTCCGAGCCGCTCACCATCAACGTCTTCTTCACCAGGGACCTGCCTGCCCCGTACAATACGGTTGAACGCTACCTGCGGGACCTGCTGGCGGAATACTCCCTGTATTCAAACAAGTACTTCAACTACCGCTTCTTCGATGTCAGCCCCGAGGACGAGGGAGGTTCTGAAGAGAGTGCGGAAAACCGCAAGATGGCAGGCGACTACGGGATCTACCCGGTACAGATCCAGGCCTACGAGCAGGACGAGGTGAAGTTCAAGAAGGCCTACATGGGCCTTGTCATCATCCACGGCGACATGGTGGAGCGGATCACCACCATCACCAGCACCGACGGCCTGGAATACAAACTCACCACAGCGATCCAGAAGCTCAACAACAAGATCAGCGCGCTCATCAACCTGGAGGAATCCGTTCAAATAAAGCTGTACATGTCTTCGTCCCTAAAGCAGGTCGCGCCGTTCATGCAGCTCAATGAACTGCCCTCGCTCCCCGAGAGGATCAAGAGGATCGTAGGTGACCTGAACAGGACCATGTACAACAAGCTCACCTATTCATTTGCCGACCCGGCAACCACTTTGGAAATGGATGAGCTCGTACAGGTCTACAGCCTCATGCAGCTCAAGTGGCCGGACCTGAAAAACGGTGAGATAAGCGCGGGCAGCGGCATCATCGGGCTTGTCATGGAATATAAAGACACGGCAGAGGTGCTGCCGGTATTGAACGTGTTCAGGGTGCCGCTCTTCGGCACGCAGTACAAGCTTGCCGGCCCGGAGGAACTCGAAGAGATGATCTCGGAGAGCCTGGAGACCCTTATCGGCATCAACGAAGACATGGGCTACCTTGCAGACCGCGGTACGCTCCAGAGATTTGCCATGCCCGGCGGGCCCTCCCAAAACGCTGTTTCGACCTTTAACGGTCTGCTTTCGAAGACCTATACGCTCAAGGATGTGGAACTTGCTGACACAGGGGTTCCCGAGGGACTGGGCTGCCTGGTGATCGCAGGGCCTACCGAGAAGTTCAGCGATTACGAGCTGTTCCAGATCGACCAGGCGCTGATGCGCGGCACCAATCTGGCCATATTCCTCGACGCATTCAAGGAGATCCAGAGCCCGCAAAGCAATCCCTACCAGCAGCAGCCGCCCCAGTATGTTCCGCTGTCTACCGGGCTGGAGAAGCTGCTCGAACACTACGGCGTGCGTATCAAGAAATCCTACGTCCTCGATGAGAGCTCATACAAGCAGCGCCTGCCCCAGCAGTACGGCGGAGGCGAACAGAACATCTACTATGCTCCCATCATCGAGAGTGCAAACATCAATCACGACCTTGGTTACATGAAGAACATCAAGGGATTCATCACGCTGAAGATATCACCTCTGGAACTCGACGAGAAGCGTATCGAAGAAAACAACATCCGCGCAGACCTGCTCTTTTCCTCTTCGGATAAGGCATGGGAGATGCGGGACAATATCAACTTCAACCCAATGTTCCTGAAGCCTCCGGCCACGGATGATGAAAAAGGCAGCCTCCCCCTGGCGTATGTGCTGGAAGGAGCTTTCCCGAGCTATTTCACCGGCAAACCCATCCCTGAGAAACCCGCCGGGGAGACCCAGGGCGAGGAAGAAGACAAAACTTCCGAAGGAACTGATCTGTCGCAGATCAAGCCGGGAGGCGAATTCATCGCCACATCCCGCGGGGCAAAGATATTCCTGATGGCCTCGTCAGAGATGCTCAAGGACAACCTGCTCGACCCGGAAGGGGCAAGCCCCAATGCCATGTTCGTCATGAATATCCTGGACGTGCTCAACGACCGGCAGGACATTGCACAGATGCGGTCCAAGATACTGAGCTTCAATCCCCTTGACGATACATCTGCCGGCACAAAGACGTTCATCAAGGCATTCAATGTGATCGGCCTTCCGGTTATCGTGATCATCTTCGGCCTGCTTATGTGGCTCAAGAGGCACATGAGAAGAAAACACATAGAGCTGATGTTTCAGCGTCAGAGGTAAGCCATGAAGATAAAAAAAGAGTACATCATTCTCATCATCATAATTGCAGGGCTCCTGGGATATCTCTATTTCAACCGTACCGACCGGGTCCACTACCAGCTCCCGGATGTGCCCGCCATCGACACCAAGGACATAGCGCGGATCGAGATCGTCTCGGGCTCCGAGAGCATCGTACTGAACAAGAAGGACGAGGCATGGCTCATCTCCGAGAAGGAATATGTAGCCGATGCCAAGAAAGCCGAGGATATGCTCGCTGTATTCAAAGATCTCACCATCACGGACCTCGTCTCGGAATCAAAAAATTATATCCTGTACGACCTGGGAGACGACACAAAGATAACGGTCAAGGCATATGAAGGCAGTAAGACTGTCCGCGGATTTGATATCGGGAAGAAGGCTCCCACCCAACGGCACACGTTTATCAGGCTTGAAGGTGATGATAAGGTCTATCAGGCCAACGGCGACCTGCGAAAGGATTTCGACACCACGGTTGCCGATCTTCGGAACAAGCGCGTCCTC
>DAISYU010000089.1:4578-5643 GCA_036825155.1 Thermodesulfobacteriota bacterium
TGCTGCACGACCTTAAAGGTAACCTGCATGCGGGAGAGCATCCTTGTATGAGCTGGATGTTCTCCCCATAAATCTTGTTCCTCATTACCATATGAAGACGAACATGGTCTTTCTGATGGAACGTATACCCTTGATCATGATAAGATCTCGATTATTATAATAATATCTAAGAGATCAGTATCACGTAAGGAGCATTCAATGGGAAGAGATGTAATGCCGCAGGTTTTGACCCAGGATATCGGCGATGCTGACCTTTCGTATCTTTTCTACGACGGAGACGGACCCACCCTCATCCTCATGCATGCCACGGGATTTCTTCCCTGGCTCTGGCACCCCATCGCCCGTGAGCTTGCACCGTCCTGGCGTGTCATAGCGCCATATTTCTGCGACCACCGGGAGACCGACCCGGAAAAAGGCGGGCTCAACTGGATGACCATTGCCGAAGACCTGGCGATCTTCTGTGAGAGGCTCGGCATAGAAAATGCCGCACTGGTGGGACATTCCATGGGGGCAACGGTACTGACGCTGTCACATGCCTCATTCGGCCTGCCTGCACGCGGCATTATCATGATCGAGCCCATCTTCCTGCCGGAGGACTTCTACACAATCAAGATAACAGTGGATGAGCACCCTCTTGCATCCAAGTCCATCAGGCGCAGGAACTCCTGGCAGGACAGGGAAGAAGCGCTCCAGTATCTGAAGGTCAAACCCCTGTTCAGGAAATGGGACGATGAGATGCTGGATCTGTATATCCGCTACGGCATGCGCGAGGGAGACGGCGGCGGACTGGTCCTTGCCTGTTCGCCCATGAGGGAGGCATCGCTGTTCATGGGCGGCATGCACTATGACCCGTGGCCGCTCATCCCCAAGGTGAAGTGCCCTGCCCTGATCATAGAGGGGGGAGAAAGCGAGAACAGGGCATTCATAGATCTCAAGACCGCGACATCCATGCTGCCAAACGGGACATACAGACTCATTCAAGGAGCCGGCCACCTGATCCCCATGGAAAAGCCCAAGGAGATCACCAGAATCATCAGGGAGTTTTTTGAATAAGAGACTCAGGGA
>DAISYU010000089.1:5743-13172 GCA_036825155.1 Thermodesulfobacteriota bacterium
ACTGTTAAGGAGCATCCTGTTCCGGCCTGTATTTTGCTTATATCATCATGACCGTGAAGTATGTGTATAGAACTGAGACAAACATCACGCAGGGGGATGAGACATGACAACGATTGAACAGCTAATGACGCCTCTCACCATCAGATCCATGGAGATTGCCAACCGGGTGGTGATGCCGCCCATGGGAACGGCGCTGGGCAATAACGACGGCACCGTAAGCGAGGCGAACCTTGCCTATATGAAGCGACGGGCCAGAAGCGGAGCAGGCCTTTACATAACGGAGATCGTCGAGGTGCACCCGCTCGGGGCAGCTTCACCCAGGTGCATGGGCGTATGGGATGACAGGTTCGTCCCGGGACTGAGCAAACTGGCCGACGTGGTACACGCCCGGGGTGGCAAGATCGCCATGCAGCTTCATCATGCAGGCAGGGAGAGCTTTTACCAGCTCTCGAAAGGCACGGCCGTGGCACCTTCGGCAATACCGAGCTATATCTTCGGGTTTGCCGGGACGCCCAGGGAAATGACCCCGGAGGAAATCAGAGAGACCATCGCCTCCTTCGGAAGAGCCGCCCTGCGGGCCAAGGCCGCAGGATTCGATGCAGTGGAACTGCACGGTGCCCATGGATACCTTCTCATGCAGTTTCTCTCGGCCCATTCCAACCAGAGGACGGACGAATACGGCGGGGATTTCCGCGACCGCGCCCGGTTCATGATCGAATGCATCCGGGAAGTACGTTCTCAGGTGGGCGATGACTTCCCCGTCTCGCTGAGAATATCCGGAGAGGAATGCATCAGGGGCGGCTACGGCATTGAAGACATGCAGATCATTATCCCTGATCTGGTGAAAGCCGGGGCAGACATGATCCACACCTCATTCGGCACCCACGGGAATGCACAGATGCACATAGATACACCAAATCCCAGCGCCCCTGTAGAGTACGAGCAGGGATTCAAGGTCAGGCTGGCCAGAAAGATCAAAGAGGTGACCGACGTCCCGGTCATAGCAGTGGGACGTTTCACCGATCCGTATTACATGAACGAGGTGATAGCACGCGGTGATGCCGACCTCGTCGCAGTGGGTCGGCAGCACCTGGCAGACCCTGATTTCCTGAACAACGCCCGGGGAGGACATCCGGAAGACACATTCGAATGCCTGGCCTGCAACCAGGGCTGCATCGAACGCCTTATTTTCGAGCAGCAGCCTGTGAGGTGCGCCATCAATCCTGCAACCGGCCAGGAACTCACCTACCCTGAAGGCCCGGCAGAAAACAGCCGTATGGTCTGGGTGGTAGGCGGCGGGCCTGCGGGCCTGACCGCCGCTTATGAGGCTGCACGGCTCGGGCACTCGGTGACCCTGTTTGAAAAGGAAAAAGAAACAGGAGGTCAGATCCTGTTTGCTGCCCGTGCCCCGTATAAGGAAGTGTACGGCAAATGGATCAACACCCTTACCGCCAAGTGCAGGAAAAAGGGTGTGGATATCCGCACCAGTACAAAGGTCACCGGGGAGATGATCGATAACAACAGGCCCGAAGTGGTGATCCTGGCGAGTGGTGCCGAGAAGGCAGCCTGTCCTGTGGAAGGAATAACCTCATCGGTGGTGTGTGATGCCTGGCAGATCCTGGGCGGAGAGGTAAAACCCAAAGACCATGTCCTCGTCATCGGCGGGGGCCTCGTAGGTATGGAAACCGCGGATTTTCTCTGCGACAAGGGTGTTCAGGACGTCACCCTGGTGGAGATGCTGGCCAACCCGCCTGTCCCAGCGCTGACATCGCACGGCACCATGCTGCACAGGCGTCTGAGTGCAGCCGGGGCCAGGCTCCTGTTCAACACCTCGGTGGTCAGGATCGGGGAGGACAGTGTGATAATCAGCACGGATGGAAAAGAGCAGAAGATCGAACCCATCGAACAGGTGATCGTTGCTGTTGGGGTCACTCCCAGGGATGACCTCAAAAAGCTTCTTGATCTCAAAGGAATTCATCATTATGTGGTAGGGGATGCGAACGAACCTCGCCGTATCATTGAGGCAACCTCCCAGGGAGCCAAGGCTGCCTGGGATATTTCATAAAAAGAACACGACATTGAAGAGGAGATACCTATGAGAATGCTTGCGGAATTTTTCCCTGAATTTGCACAGATGCTCGATGAAATGGACGAGCTGTACAGGGACAAACGAACCATTGACGAGAAGACGTATCAGTTTATCTGTTTTGCGCTGTCCATCAAAGGACGCTCCAAACCCTGCGTACTGAAGCATTTCAAAGGTGCACTGGAGGCCGGGGCTACGGTGAAGGAGCTTGCCTATATTCTTGCCCTTACGATGCGTGAGGCTGCAGGCGCGGATGACTGCTGGACTCACGATGTGATCGGCGAATGGAGGGAAATCCTCGCAGGTAATATCGACTGCTCCTGTCAGAAGTAATCTCTGCTCCTTTACTACTGTGAAACCATACAACGGGATACCCGTTCCAGGGTATCCCGTGTCTCAATGAGATTCAGGATCTATGCCCGTTTCTTTAGCGTCTTTATTGCTGATGCAATACCTGTAATTGCCTGTTCGATCTCATCCTCGGTGGTATATCTTCCCGTACTCAGCCGGAGGGTCCCCTTTGCCCATTGCATGGGAACACCCATTGCTTCAAGGACATGGGAGATCTTCACGGTGTCGGAATGGCAGGCTGCACCTGCGGATGCAGCTATCTTAAGCCCGATCTCCTCGAGGATCCTGTTTGCCTCCAGACCCTCAAATGACAGGCTGAGCGTATTGGGAAGCCTTTTATTGATATCACCGTTGAGCCGCACCCTGTCCACCTGTTCGAGGATTCCCTCAAAGAACCGGTCCCTCATTTGTTTCATGTGCTCCATGTTCCTCTCCAGGTCCCTCTGGGCAATCTCGCACGCCTTCCCCAGCCCCACTATCCCGACGACATTCTCGGTCCCTGCCCTTCTGCCTCCTTCCTGGCCGGCACCATGCATGAACGGGGCAAGATCGATACCGTCTCTGACATAGAGCGCCCCGATCCCTTTGGGTGCGTAGAGCTTATGGCCTGCGATGGATAGAAGATCCACACCGAGTGTCTTCACATCGACAGGTATCTTGCCGAGGGACTGGGCGGCGTCGGTATGCATCACGATAGAGCGGCTGCGTGCAACAGATGCGACCTCTTCGATGTTCTGGATGGTCCCCACCTCGTTGTTGGCATGCATGATGGTGATGAGTATGGTGGATGGACAGATCGCCCGTTCAATGGCAGCTGTATCCACAAGACCTGTATCATCGACCGGTACATACGTCACCTCGCAGCCGGTGCTTTCAAGAAAGGCGCAGACTTCCAGGACTGCCGGATGCTCGATGACAGAGGTGATAATATGGTTGCCGCGTTCATGAAAGGCCCGGATTATCCCCTTGATCGCATGGTTGTTGGATTCCGTTGCGCAGCCGGTAAAGATGATCTCGCCGGGGCTGCAGTTTATCAGGGCCGCTACCTGTTCCCTGGCTTTGTCCACCGCCCTTTTCGGCGCAATCCCGTACCAGTGCGTACTCGACGGGTTGCCGAATTCACGTTCGAGATATTCCCGCATGGCATCGATCACCTCGGGATCGTGCGGTGTGGTGGCGTTGTAGTCCAGATATATGGGCTGCGTCATATCTTTATCCTCCGGTTTCTGCCTTTCATCTTCATGTCATGCACCTCTCCGCTGAAGCGGTTCCCAGCCTGACCTGCAAACTGAATCGCGGCTTAAGCCGCTCCCACAGAAAGGCCATAGCTCCTGGCGACAGGTTTTTATATTTTTTCCTAACGCCTAGCGCCTCATGCCTAGAGCCTGCCTTATTAAACCTTATCCATATCCTCTTTCCCGTGCAAGATTTTTCCCTGTACAGCACTCCCTTATTTCGTTTGACACGTTGTAACGAGCATGGGTATTCTCTCTAAGCACAGCATCATAGCTGGTACGGACCACCCCGGGGGATATATGATAGATCGTTTGAAGAAATTCTTTGTCAGAGACGATACGGAGGGCCCTTCTGAGAAAAGGACTGCCCAGGATAAGGATATTCACGTGGCAACCTGTGCATTGCTTTTGGAGATGGCAACAATCGACGGCGAGTTCAGCGACGTTGAGCGGGACCGCATAATGACTATCCTTAAAAACCAGTACAGCCTGAGCGATGAAGATGCACTTGCATTGATGGATGACGCACGCGAGGAGATCACAAAGAGCATTGATCTGTGGCAGTTCACCAATATGATAAACCAGAATTACACCGAAGAGGAAAAGATCCGTGTCATCGAGACGATCTGGAAGGTTGTCTATGCAGATGGCATACTCGAAAAGCACGAGGACTACCTGGTGCACCAGCTCGGCAAGCTGCTCCGCCTCACTCACTCGCAGCTTATCGAGGCCAAGCTGAAGGTGAAGGAATCAGCGTAATAGATTTTTACCATACCTGATGCAGCAGTTACGTAAGATAATCCATATCGATATGGATGCGTTTTATGCATCGGTAGAGCAGCGCGACAATCCGCAGCTCAAGGGAAAGCCCGTAATCGTGGGCGGCCAGCCTGATAAACGCGGTGTTGTTGCCGCGTGTTCCTACGAGGCACGAAAATTCGGGATCCACTCCGCGATGTCATCTGCCCGGGCGTACAAACTCTGCCCGCAGGCTGTCTTTCTGTATCCGCGATTCGACAAGTACAAGGCTGTATCAGCGCGGATCATGGAGATATTCCATGAGTATACCGACCTGGTGGAACCGCTGTCCCTGGATGAGGCATTTCTCGATGTGACCCGTAACAAAAAGAGGATCGAATCGGCCACACAGATCGCCCGGCAGATCAGAAAGGATATCTTTGAGAGGACAGGCCTTACGGCATCTGCAGGTGTATCGTACAACAAGTTTCTCGCAAAGGTCGCCTCTGATTATCATAAGCCCGACGGCCTCACCGTGGTGACCCCTGATAAGGCACACTCTTTTATCGATCGTCTCCCCATCCGAAAATTCTTCGGCGTGGGAAAGGTAACGGAGAAAAAGATGCTCGGCCTCGGGATCAAAACAGGGGCAGACTTAAAGAAACTCTCAAAGGACGATCTGACACACATCTTCGGAAAATATGGCGGGTATTTCTACAACATTGCCCATGGCATGGACAGCAGACCCGTCACAACAGAAAGGATCCGCAAATCCCTGGGCAAGGAGATCACCCTGAGCAGGGATATCGACAATATTGAAGAGATGTGCACCATCCTGGAACACATAGCCCATGAAGTCGAGAATGAGCTGAAGAGACGAGAACTCAAAGGTAGGACCATCACACTCAAGGTGAAATACCATGATTTTCAGAGCATCACCCGGAGTATTACTGTCCGGCACAGGACAGACCGGGCGGATGAGATCATGAAGCATATCCGCTCACTGCTGAGTGACACCGATGCAGGCAAGACCATGGTCAGGCTGCTGGGCATTACCCTGTCAAACTTTGAGGAGAGCCCGGTCAGGACCAGGGAAGACAGACAGCTCATCCTGCCCATCTTCGATGACTGAAGGAGCTCAGATACTCGATATACGCCGGAGCCGTGAAACAATCCCGGGCATGACCTCACAGAGACGATCTATATCCTGCAGGGTAGTGTCTTTGCCCAGGGAAAAACGTATCGTGCCCTGTGCCTCTACATGGCTCAGTCCCATTGCAGTCAGGACATGAGACGGCTCGGGCGAACCCGTGGCGCATGCAGATCCTGTTGATGCGCATACGCCCAGCAGATCCAGGTGGAGCAGAATCGATTCCCCGTCAATGGATGCAAAGCTCATGCTCGATGTATTGGGAATGCGGGGGGCACCCTGCCCGTTTATCGTAACATTATCAATGCGCTCCATGATCTGATTTTCGAAGGTGTCTCTCAGGACAGTCATGTGCCTGCCGGCTTCGTCGAGGTGCTCGACGGCCATCTCAACTGCCTTAGCGAACCCTGCTATTGCAGGTATATTCTCGGTGCCCGCCCTTCGAGCACGTTCCTGGCTTCCGCCTGTTATTATCGGCGATATGTTCGTGCCTTTTCTGATGTACAACGCCCCGACGCCCTTGGGACCGTAGATCTTATGCGCCGAGATGGTCATGAGGTCGACACCCAACTCATCGACGTGTACGGGCATTTTCCCGAATGCCTGGACCGCATCCGTATGAAAGATGATGCCTTTTTCCCGCGCAATCTCACTGATGGCTTGTATGGGCTGGATCACCCCTGTCTCATTGTTTGCACACATGATACTGATGATGACAGTGTCCGGAGTAATGTTTCCGGCAACATCGGCCGGGTCGACACAGCCGCTGTTGTCCACCGGGACCTGGGTGATGCGAACGCCTGTGCCCTGCAGGTCCTCACAGGTCTTCAGGACTGCATGATGTTCCACCGGTGATGTAATGATATGGAGGTCCTTTCCCTGAAATGCCCGGCAGACACCCCTGAGCGCCAGATTGTCCGATTCCGTACCGGAGGCGGTAAATACGATCTCTTCGGGGGATGCCCCGATGGCTGCAGCAATTGTTCCCCTCGCCTTCTCCAACGCCGCTCGGGCCGTCCGTGCCGGTTCATAAAAGCTCGATGCATTCCCGAAGCTCTGCTTAAAATACGGCATCATAGCCTCGAGAACTTCCCCGGAGAGAGGTGTGGTGGCATTATGGTCAAGATAGATCATCACTGTCCGCCGATTCCATCATCTTTCTCATATAGTAGTCATTGATGGCCTTCTGAAGCGCTGTAATCCCTAAAAGCGAACAATGTTTCTTCTCTTCCGGGATACCTCCCAGCTCACGGATAACATCATCATCCGTCAATTCCACAGCCTCGTGTAATGTCTTCCCTTTAGCAAGCTTCGTGGCCATGCTGCTCGTGGCTATTGCCCCGGGGCAGCCGAATGATTTGAACCTGATGTCCACAATCCGGTCGGATTCCACCTTAATCCACAGCTTCATCTCATCGCCGCATGCAGGGTCCCCCACGAGGGCAAAACCGTTCGCTTCCTTTGGGGACATCTCTCCCACATTGCACGGATTGGTGAAATGCTCGATAACCAGTTCATTATAGAACAGCACAGGTCCCACGGTGCTTTCCGTCTCAACCGGATCTACAGATGAGGGTTGGGAGTATTCATCGTTGTTAGTAGTCTTATCCATCTCTTGCACCTCGATTTCTTACCAGCACAGTCCCACTGAAACAACTGGAGCAGCAGGTAGTGTTTTTTCTTGCATAATTATCGTATCAGATCAATCACGATTTTTTCTTTAGAGGATGAGAGATGTGCAACAAAAAAACTGGACAGGAAAGGTCCTACTCGACTCACACAACCAGGTTTGTTGCAATCAGGTATAACGGCATGTGAAGATCACACGTAATGAACTACCCCGCAGCTCCGTAATAACCAGCGGAATCT
>DAISYU010000090.1:0-13112 GCA_036825155.1 Thermodesulfobacteriota bacterium
TGTTTTGTATTTGCATCACTCGTGTAGATAGTTTGCCGTTGCCTGAAAAAGCCTCTGTTTCAGTCACCGGCAACAGGGAGGGGACACTATGAGCGTAACCAAAGTCAGGAGTATCTGTTTCGAGTGCCACAGCCGGTGCGGCGTCATTGTTGAGGTGAAGGACGGAAGGCTCACAAAGGTCAAGGGGGACCCGGACCACCCCCACAGTCATGGCTATACCTGCCCGAAAGGCAGAGCGGCCGCCGAAATGATCTACCATCCCCAGAGGATCACCAAGCCGCTGGTAAAGGTCGGGGGCAAGTCGAGCACCCGGTTTGAAGAGACCTCATGGGACAATGCCCTGGACATCGTAGCCTCTCGCCTGCTGGAAAGCAGGGAGAAATGGGGAGCCGAATCCGTGGTGTTCGGCACCGGGACGACCAGAGGCATGGCCCCCTACCTCAACCGGTTTCTGACGCTCTTCGGATCCCCCAATTTCATGGCACCGTCAAACATGAGTGGCGGACCTATCGTGCTGGGAAGCGCTGCCACCTGCGGCTTCGGTCTTGTGGACCCGGATTTTGCCAACAGCAAATGTATACTCCTGTGGGCACATAATCCCGAGGCATCCTGGCCGGGTCTGTACATGTACGATCTGAGGCAGGGACTGAAATCAGGGGCAAAACTCATCGTGGTGGATCCCAGAGGAACACCGCTGGCAAAGAAGGCCGACCACTGGCTGAAGATCCGGCCGGGGACCGATGTAGCACTGCTGCTGTGCTTTATCAATGTGATCATCCGGAACAATCTCTACGATAAGGACTTTGTGGAAACCTGGACCACCGGTTTTGACAAGCTCAAAGATCACGTATCTTCCTACACCCCGAAACGCTGTGCCGAGATCACCTGGCTGAGGGCTGAGGATATCGAAGCGGCGGCCGTTGCGTTTGCAGGCACCAGCCCTGCCAGCATCGGTCCGGGCATGGGCGGGGTGTGCCAGGCAAACGATTCCTTCGACCTGAACAGGGGGCTTACCATCCTCTCGGCCATTACCGGCAATCTGGAGGCCAAGGGCGGCAACCTCAACTGCATACCGCCCACAAAGAAACGATCGTGCTACGGTCCCGACTTCAGCGCATTCCTCAACCTGCCCAGAGAGCAGGGACAAAAGATGCTGGGGCTCGACCGCTTTCCACTCATCGGCCACATCCCCATACCCATACCGCCCCAGGTGGTCTGGCCTGCAATAGAAACGGGCACACCCTACCCGGTCAAGACAGTCGGCCTGTTCGCCAACAACAGCGTGTGCGCATACCCCAACTCACAGCGTGTGAGAAACGCTCTAAGCAAGCTTGATTTTCTCTTTGCCGTGGACTACTACCACACGCCCACCACTGAACTGGCGGATGTCATCCTGCCGCCGGCCCACTGGACCGAGCGGGATGAGATCGAGGACCTGCTCATGAGAAACCATGTGTTCGCCCAGGTAAAGGCCCTCGATCCGGTGCCGGAGTGCAGGGACGAGAAACAGATCATCTGTGATCTTGCCGCCAGGATGGGTCTGAACGGCTACTGGGGCTCGGTACAAGAAACCCTGGACTACCGGCTCGAACCCATCGGTATGACATTCGAGGAATTGAAGCAAATAGGGCATTTCTCGACGCCATTTACCTACAGGGGGTATGAAAAATACGGCAAATTTCGAACCCCGTCGGGCAAGGTGGAGCTGTGCGCCGAATACCTCTCCATGCTCGGCATACCAACACTGCCCGAGTTCAAGGAGCCGGACGAGGGACCGGCAAGCAGCCCGGAACTCCTCAAGGAATATCCCCTGATCCTGACCACAGGCGGCAGAAACATCGTGTACTACCACTCGTCCCATCGCAACATTACCTCTTTAAAGAAACGCTCCCCGGACCCGGAACTTCAGATTCATCCGCAAACCGCCAGATCTCTCGGCGTTACCGACGGGGAGTGGGTATACATCTCGTCTCCCAGGGGCCGGGTTGAGATCAGGGCCAGGTATTTCAGCGATATCAACCCCAGGGTGGTACACGCCCCGCACGGGTACTGGTACGGGGTAGAAGACGGCTGGAAGAAACTCAACATCAACATGCTCACCAGTGACGAACCGTTGTGCCCGGTGACCGGATCCGTGCCCATAAAAGCGCTGTTGTGCAGAATCGAAAAATTCGTGAAGGATTGATTCCATGCAGAAAAGAACAGGAGAAACAGAGCATTCGATGCGTGCTGTGAGGCTTACCGGAGCACGGCAGCTTGAACTCGTGGAGATGGATGCCCCGCGTGGTGACGGACATGGCGTCATCATCTCCGTGAGCGCCTGCGGGATCTGCGGTTCCGATCTGCACTACTGGGAAACCGGGCTTGACATGTGCGGACAGCCGGGCCTTATTCTGGGTCACGAATTCTGCGGCCGCGTCGTGGACCCGGGAAGCAGAAATGACCTTGTCCCTGGAGATCGCGTTACAGCCCTTCCTCTCGACCCCTGCGGCGAGTGCACGCCATGCAGGACCGGCCAACCGAATCTGTGTTCACGGGGATTGTCGCGCGCTGTTCCGGGCAACAACAGCCCCGGGGCATTTGCACAGTACCTGAGATTACGTCCGGACATGGTGAGAAGGCTCCCGGATTCCATCGATGATATTGAGGCCTGTTTGATCGAACCCTCCTCTGTCGCGCTCCATGTCGTGCACCAGGCAGGCATCAAGCCTGGAGACCGTGTCCTCGTCACCGGCGCAGGGCCGATCGGCCTGCTCTGTGCCGCATGGGCAAAAAAACAGGGGGCCTCATCCATAGCACTGAGTGAGAGCAATCCACACCGCAGGACATTTGCCGGCGATTTTTTGGATACAGATGCAGTCTTCGATGCAGGCGATCCCCATCTCATCTCAAAGATGAAGAAGGCCACCCAGGGCAGTTTCGATATCGCCATAGAGACATCTGCCTCGGATGCCGGCATCAACACCGCGCTGGCAGCTCTGAAACCCCGGGGCAGGCTGGTCCTGGCCGGGATCAACTTTCATCCCCAGTCGATCTTTACCCTGCTCCTCGTTATCAAGGAGATCGAAGTGAAGGCCGGTCTGGGGTATACCATAGAGGAATTCGATCAGGCCATGGAGAGCATCGCAGATAAAACCCTGTGCGTTGGACATCTTGCCTGCAAAACCATACCGCTTACAGATGTACAGGAATCCTTTGAACACCTCGCATCCGGCAGATCAAGGGATGTGAAGATCATTCTTGAGGTAACATCATAGAACAAGGGAGAAACAGGCCTTTTTAAGTGATGCGTGATGATGGTACCATAGAGACAGAACACAGCCTAGAGGAGCCCAGGATGAAAAAGATGGGAGCTACAGGGCAAAAACGGCTTAAATGTATCCATCAGATATGTGCCTGCCTGTGGGTCGGGGGCGCAGTGAGCCTCACGCTCATGAATTTTCTCATGATCCCTGCAGATGGCGCTGCACTTTACGGGATACACCTGGCCATGAAATTTATCGACGATTTCATCATCATCCCCGGGGCCGTGGGATTGCTGCTGAGCGGTCTCGTGTACTCCGTCTTTACCAATTGGGGCTGGATCAGGCACACCTGGATTGCCGCAAAATGGATTATCAACATCTACGGTGTCGTCTTCGGGACGTTCATGCTCGGGCCCTGGGTTAACAGCCTGGCCCCCATGGCAAAGGAGATGGGCCCGGCAGTCCTGAGCAATCCGGTGTACCTCAATAATGTGCTTATGCTCAGGATATGGGGAACCTTCCAGGTTTCAACCATTATTTTCGCCCTTATTATTTCCGTGTTGAAACCATGGAAGAGGAGAACTGTACGCTGATCCGGCAAAAACGTGAGAACCTGCTGTAATAAGCCTGGTAATCCCGTGCATTCTTCTGGTAACAAAGGGATGACCAGCACCACTATATGACCAAGGCACGGGAGAACTCTCTATGCAGGATGAAAAGGGTATCGCTTCAGAGAGGATACGTAAGCTCATCCGGGACTTCCTGAGCGACCCTGAGGAGAACAGACTCTTCGATGATGGGGATGAGAGGGCATGGGCGGATCCGCTCGTGGGATTCTCCCGGGCAGACGATCCGATATTTGTAGAATTCAAGAGGCACATCGGTACCTTTATATGGACCCCTCAGGAGGCATTCGCTCAGGCATACCCCCACCTCGACGTCATCCCTGCCGAGCTTGCGGTCATCAGCTGGATACTGCCCCAGACACCGGCAACCAGGGCAGACAACCGCAGGGAAGAGAGCTATCCTTGTGAGAGATGGGCAAGGTCCCGCATCTTCGGCGAGGAGATCAACACCAGGCTGAAAACGTACCTGGTAAACTCTCTTTGCGAGGCAGGGTATGAGGCGGTTTGCCCGACGCTCCTGCCGAACTTTTCCTGGCAGAACTCGGACACCTACGGATTTGCCTCGAACTGGTCGGAACGGCACGCCGCGTATGCATGCGGGCTCGGTACCTTCGGATTGTGCGACGGTCTGATCACCGCATACGGCAAGGCCATGCGCGCAGGCTCAGTGATTGCAAGGATCGAGATTCCCCCGATGCAAAGGCCCTATAACCATCACCATGAGTATTGCCTGTACTACGTAACCGGTGGCTGCAAAAAGTGCATGGAGCGCTGTCCGGCAGGGGCAATAACCGAGGCAGGCCACGATAAGGTGAGGTGTTTTTCATATCTTACTGACCAGACATCGGCATATGTAAAAACCCGCTACGGCTTTGACGGGTATGGATGCGGCCTGTGCCAGACAGGGGTGCCGTGCGAATCCGGCATCCCCGAAAAAAATAGGTCGTTAACAGATTATTTGATATAATTCCTGTTCGTGTATTGGCTTTTAAAAAAGGAGGCTACAGGTGAACAATCCCGGCAGTACAATACAAGCGGACCCGGCGCAGATCGAACTGGCGCGGGTTTTCACGTCCGTGCGGCTCTTCGGACCGCCCATGAGCGAACAGCTCATAGAACTGGTCTGCCACCTCTTCAATCCACAAGAGGCGGACGTGGCACGTTACCTGCCCTTTTACCTGCCGAAATCAGTGGCAAAAATCGCCCGCAGGGCCCGCAGAAATCCCGATGAGATACAAATCATCCTTGATACACTGGCTCAGCGAAGGGTCATCTTCTCGACTGAAAAGGGCTATTTTCTCCTCCCATTGATGCCGGGCATGTTTGAATACCTGCTCATGGACGGCAGGGACACCCCGTGGCACAGGAGGTACGGGCAGCTCATCACCTCTCTGTTTTCGACAGGTTATACCCGAGGCTACAGCACCACGTCTTCGCCTATAATCCGCAATATCCCTGTTGAGACTGCCGTTGAACCCTTAAACCGGATTGTTGACAGCGACCTCATGTCAGAAATGATCGCCTCTCACGAAAAACTCGCAGTGCTCAATGTCTGCCAGTGCAGGCAGTCCCATATGTTCTCCGGACATGAGTGCAAAAGGTCCGGGCCTGAAGACGGATGCCTGGTATTCGGCAGTTTTGCAGAGTCAACAGTCGAGAATGGTAACGGGCGCTTCGTAAGCGAAGAGGAAATGCATGACATTGTCCTTGATAGGTGGGAGAAAAACCTTGTTTTCTTCTCCGCCAATATCGAGCCGTCGAGCCCCAATGCCATCTGCACGTGCTGTGACTGCTGCTGCCACTATATGAAGGCGGTCAACCTGTTTGACGGGGGCGTGTCCCTAGCCCCTCCGCACTTTTTTGCCCACGTTGATGAATCATTATGCAACAGCTGCGGAAAGTGCACAAAAGTCTGCAATACGCACGCGCATACCATCAGGGACAAAACCCATTTCTTTGCACTGGAAAAATGCATCGGATGCGGGCTGTGTGTGGATGCATGTGCACAAAAAGCTGTGACCATGAGGGAAAATCCCGATTACAGGCCCCCTTCAAAAAACTGGGTCCATCACGGTCTGAGGATCCTGCCGGCAAGCGTCATGGCCGCTGTCAGGGCCTTCGTGAATCGGAAACACGGGTAAAGCCCACGGGTGTGCGATGGAGGGCTGGAAGCTTCCGCCAAAGGCCAAAATCTATGAGGCGCTCTCTGCCGTGGCAGACGGGAGGGTAAGCCGTACAGGCGCAAACACAGCAGAGGTTATTTCTTCCTCCGGCACAAAGTCCTATACCGTGGAATGGAACGATGATGTAAGCGCCGTCACATCCAATGACAATGCCTCGTACTGGCAGGGATACCTTGGCTACCCGATCATGGCAGTACTCATGCACCTGGGAAGGCTCGCCTACGATTCCACAATCGCCCTGCATCTGGCCGGCATCCCCTGGAAGCAGATCAACAAGCAGTTCAAAAACGACTATGACAAGGCGGTGGGTTCGGTCCTGACCTTGTTGGAAGAAAAAGGAGTAAACACTCAGGCCATTCAAGATGAGGCCGACAGGATCATGTCCCAGACAGAACAGCTTTCTTTAGGGAAACTGCCCCGGAGAAAAAGACCTCCAAAGGGATAATCCAGTGACGGCATATACTTTTTTTCATGAAGCATCCCGGGTGAGAAAATGAAAATCCTCATTCGCGGGGGAAGCATCTCGGCAGGGTTCAATGTTGAGACGAGCTATGTGGATATCCTCGAGGATTTCTGCAGGGCCAGGGGGGTGGAACTCATCAATCGGTCCCGCATAAAAGACAACTCCTTTGACGGGATCTGGTCCTTCCATGAAGATATCGATCCGTACCGGCCCGAGATCCTGATGATTCATTTCGGCATTGATGACGCCTTCTACCCGGTCTACTTCTCCGAATTCAAAGAGAACCTGGTACGCATGGTCCGTCTGGCCCGGCAGCGCTTCAATCCGGCAATACTGATTCCCACATCCCATACGTTCGACAACGTATACGACATGGAGGCGGTATACATCTACTACCGCGCCATACGCGAGGTCGCCCTGGACCTGGACTGTGAGATGATCCCGATACACACCTACTGGGCAGGATATCTCCAGGACAACGGACTGTCAAATTCCGATCTGGTCCTGGATGATACCCGCTACCCCAATGAAAAGGGGCATGAGATCTTTGCACAGGCCATAATTCCACGGCTCGAAAGACTCTTCCATTCTCTCCCCCGGCAAAAATGAGAATATGTTTGCGCTTGTTCCCTCCTTTGTTATAGGGAACCCCTATGACCTATATCATACGTGATGCATCTCCTTCTGATACCGGGCTTCTTGCAGGGCTTATCCGGGGATCGTTCCAGGATGTTGCCATGCGGTTCGAACTGACTGTAGAGAACAGCCCGAGGCATCCCTCCAACTGCACGGATGAATGGATTGTTTCCGAGATGGAAAAGGGCGTCCACTATTATGTGCTCCAAGCAGCAGACGGTCTTCCCTGCGGTTGTGCAGCCCTTGAACATGCGAGCCGCAAAAAGTGCTATCTCGAGAGGCTCGGCGTCCTGCCGGCATACCGGGGGAGAGGATACGGAACAGCGCTCGTCGAACATGTACTGAGGGCCTGCATGCAGACCGGTGCAGACCTTTTGCAGATCGGTATTATATCGGCAGATACGACTCTTAGATCCTGGTATGAGACCCTGGGGTTCAACGAGACCCATACCGCTACCTTTGCCCATCTGCCCTTTGAGGTTTCCTTCATGGTGAAGGTGGTGAAGGGAAAACGCACGGCTCAAAGGGGATGAGCATCGGTAAAAAAGTGAATAATCCCACCCTAGAGCGGGATTATTCATTACAGATCCTTTAAGGATCTATTCGTATACCTTTTCCTCTTCCTCGCCGGCATTGACGGCGTCTTCTTCCACGTCCCGCACATCCTCTTTTGCGAGCACCTTGAAGTATTCCTTGTACCACTCGTTCTGGATGATGAGCTGCATGATCTCGTTGGAGCCCACCCAGATCATGGAAAGCCTGATATCTCTCACGATCCGCTCGAGGGGGTAGACATTGGTATAGCCGATGCCACCTACCACCTGCATGCACTTGTTCGCAATCTCCCAGGCGCTCTCCGTCACAAACTTCTTGCTCTGGGACACCATGCGCCGGACCCGGCCGGGATGCACCGTTTTGGAATCCACGGCCAGGCAGGTGGTATAGACCATGGACCTCGCTGCATCCAGCTGCAGGGCACAATCGGCAACCTTGAACCCTACTGCCTGAAAAGCCTGTATGGGCATGCCGAACGCCTTTCTCTTTGACGTGTAGCGGGTGGCAATCTCGATGGCCGGCCGCACCGAGCCGACGGTCATGGCAGCAGTGCCCAGCCGCTCGGGAATCATCATACGTACAAACACATCAAACCCGCCGTGGATGCCGTTGAGGGCATAGCGCTCGGGCACCCGGACGTCCCGGAGCACGAGCCTGCCCGCACCACCTCCGCGGACCCCCATCAGTCCGTAAATGTATTTTGACTCAACCCCATCTGTACGGGGCACCATGAATGCGGTCATGCGCTTGTGCGGCGGTGCATCCGGATCCGTTACTGCATAGACGAGAAACCAGTCCGCCCCTTCGGCGCCGACGATAAAGCGCTTCTGGCCATTGATGATCCAGTCGTCGCCGTCCTTTGTGGCATAGGTGGTGGCCCCGAAGAAGTCTGATCCTCCGCGGGGTTCGGTAAGCCCTTCCGCTGCAAACGTCTCTCCCTTGAGCAGGGGGACGACAACCTGTTGCTTGAGCTCCTCACATCCGAACTCCAAGATGGCCTCGCATACGATATCCGCCCCCACACCCCACAGGCAGGCTAGAGAATAGCTGGCAACGCCGACTTCTTCTGCCACAATGGCATCATCTACCCAATTAAGCCCCCTGCCGCCGTATTCCTTTGGCAACCTGATGCCCAGCAGGTTTCTCCTGCCCGCTTCGGCAAGATATTCGTGCGGGAACTGAATCTTCTCTGCGTCCATATCCAGGATCAGCTGCTTGGGGACCCATTTCGTGAACGCCCGTGCTTCGTCTCTCAGCTTTTTCTGCTCTTCGGTCATGATATAGTCAAACATAGAGGCCCTCCTGATATAACATTATGTTGTAATACTATCTCTTTTTGTTATATTACGTCAAGAATATTTCGCCTTGCATTTTTGTCTCACCTTCATGATGATACAAAAAAGGAGAGTCTGTCAGCATATGGGGTTCAAGGAGATAGGAAGAAAGATACAGAAGGCCCGCGAAGAAAGCGGAATGACACAGGTGGACCTGTCCAGGGCTCTGGGTATAACCCAGGCGGCCCTGTCGAATTATGAGCTTGGAAAGCGCAGGCTCTATCTCCATCAGATCGAACAGCTTGCCTCTCTTTTGGGAAAGAATCTGGATTTTTTCATCACGGAAGAGCATCCCTCCTCAGAACCTGTCGACCCGGGCAGGACTGCCCGGGAAAAGGATGCACTCATCAAGAGGGTTTCAAGGCTGCATCCATCAGAGATCGAATCCCTTGCTGATTATCTGGATTTCCTTGAATGGAGAAGAAACCATGGCGCAGATGACTAGTAAACAGCAGGAACTCGTCCGCAGAGCCGAGCGCTTCGCGCAGGAGAACATCGCTGTCTCGGGCAAAGACGAAGACCCAACCGAGCAGGCGCGAAGGCTCTATGCGGCATATGCCCGGGACGGATACCATGCCCTTCTGATCCCCGAGCAGTACGGGGGGAAAGGGCTCGACTACACAAGTACCGGCATTGTCTATGAGACACTGAGCTACCATCAGCCGGGCACCCTGCACGCACCGATAACCACTGCCCACTGTATTGAAATGATCAAGTGCGCGCACCAGGACGCACGTCATGACACCTACCTCTCGAATATCGCCCGAAAAGAACTGGCCGTGGGGTTCTGTCTGACCGAGGATTCCGCGGGATCTGACATCACCTCCATATCCACGACCGCTCAGAAAACGGCGCAGGGCTTCGTGCTGAATGGGAAAAAGAGCATCGTCATCAATCATGCCATAGCTTCATACCTCATCGTCTTTGCAACGATCTCCCCGGAGAAGGGACGAGCAGGGATCAATGCCTTTGTCGTTGATCCCGGGCTTGAAGGGATAACCGTGTCCGATCCCTATGCTGTCGAGGGGTTTGCCGGCAGTGTCATGGGCGAGGTCATCCTTGACAAGGTGCTCATTGACAGGGAGTGTCTTCTCGGTGAGGAGGGAAGCGGATACTTCCTCCTGATGGAAACCCTGGACAAGGGCAGACCGCTCGTTGCAGCGAGCTGCACAGGTGCGGCAAACAGGGTATTCGACATCATCGTTTCGTATACCAAGGACAGGCATCAATTCGGTAAAGACCTCTTTTCCTTCCAGGGGGTTTCACTCCCGCTGGCAGAGTATGCGACGCGGCTGCACGCTTCCCGGCTGCTCTACCTCGATGCATTGGAGCGCATAGATGGCAATCAATCGTTTTCCATGGAGGCTTCCATGGCAAAACTCTTTGGCAGTCAGACCCTCTCCGAGATAGCATCGTTCGCCATGGATATCTTCGGATATCGAGGCATTGTGGATCACGGCCTGGTACAGCAGGTGTACCATGACGCCCAGCTTATGAAGTCCATTGACGGCACCGGAACTGTACAGAAGATGGTAATCTCTTCCCAGTTGTAAGGATATATAAGTGAATCCGGGTATCATCACCAGGGGATATTTGTGCGTCATGGCAGCAGCTCTCATGTGGGCATCTTCGGGTACCGCAGGGAAGGCCCTGTTTATCTCGGGGATGGCCCCATTCGATCTCATCCAGATCAGGGTCACCCTCTCCGCGATATCCATCCTGATGGTACTGGGTGTGTTCTTTCGGGACATGCTCAAGATACGAATGAAAGATGTCTTTTATTTTGTTGTCCTTGGCTCAGGGGTAATGGCTCTCTGCCAGAGTTCGTACTTCATGGCAATCAGCAAGATTCATGTGGCAGCGGCAATCCTCCTGCAGTACATGGCCCCTTCTCTGGTGGCCCTGTTTTCCATCTGTTTCTGGAAAGAACGGCTCACAGTATTCAAACTTCTTGCCCTGATGCTGTCCCTTGCCGGCTGTTATCTCGTAGTGGGAGGATACAATCTCAAGCTCTTGGAGATGAATACACAAGGTATTCTGTGGGGGCTCGCCGCGGCCGTAGCGTTTGCCTCCTATTCCCTGCTGGGAGAACGCGGCATGCACCGGTACAATCCTTGGACCGTCCACGTCTATGCCCTGCTGTTTGCATCTGTGACATTGAACGTCGTCCATACGCCGTTTGCGTATCTCTCAAGCAGCTATTCCATATCCCAGTGGATGCACATCATCTACATCGTCATCTTCGGTACTATCCTGCCGTTCGGCCTGTATTTCGTGGGCATCAGCCATATCAGGTCAACCCGCGCCAGCATTACCGCAACCCTGGAACCGATATCTGCAGCTGTTTTTGCATATATTTTCGTGGGTGAAATATTTGAACCGCTCCAGATCTTAGGCGGGGCATGTGTCATTGCCTCCATCATGCTCCTCCAATGGCAGAGGGAACACGATGACCTTTCTCCGGAGATCATCCGCAGGCAGAAGAACATGTCCAGGACTCACTCTCTGCAGTAGCCCGCCTTCCTGAAGCGTGCCACCTATATACGATCCCCTTGACACGATAAATGTTTCGTGTAAGAAATATTCGAACAGAAATTTTTCGTATAGGAATAGATTTCCTTCAGCAGAGAATAAGGAAACAGCCTCGATGACAAAAAAGGAGCCCAGAACACCACCTGAACAGCCGGAGAGACCGGATGCCGTTACACCCCCACCCCAAGAGCACAACCTCTCCACGACCGAGATATCCCAGGCGCTGCTGGGTCTTACTGTCAGCGATGATGCCGAGTCATCGAAAGCCACCACAAAAGAAACCGCCGGAATCGAAAATTACGATATGCGGATTCTCATGGCCCTGCGCAGGATCATGCACTTCATTGATACCTATTCTCGCAGGCTTGCAGTGAAACACCATATAACCGGACCGCAGCTGATCTGCCTGTATTCAATCGTGAACGAAGGGCCGTTGACGCTCTCTGCCCTGGGAAAACGGGTGAGCCTGAGCATGAGCACGGTCAACGGCATCGTAGATCGGCTGGAAAACAAGAACCTCATTCTGCGAGAAAGAAAAGACAAAGATCGGCGCAAGGTACTCATCACAGCAACGCAGGCCGGCATTGCACTGGCTTCAAGTGCACCATTGCCTCTTCAGGACAGGCTTTCCCTGGCTATAGCAGACCTCCCGGATCTGGAACAGGTCTCCATCGCCCTTTCCCTGGAGAGAATCGTGGAGATGATGGAAGACAAGACATGATACTCACATCAAACACAAGATTCTTTATACTGACACCACTAAAACCCGCAACACCCTTTTACTGAACCAGAAAAAAACAAGCTCCCCCTTTCGAAGCCGTTTTACAAACGATCGGCATGGAGCGCCATGTAACAAGGACATAAAAAATACCTGTTGGAGAGATGCAGATGGAACATAAGATAGTTGTAAAAGAGCTCTACAAGATATTCGGATCGCACCCGGAAAAAGCTTTCAAGCTTTTAAGGGAAGGCATGACCAAAGATGAGATCCTGGAAAGGACCGGACAGGGTGTAGGTGTTGCAGATGTCTCCTTTCATGTGGATGAGGGTGAGATCCTCGTCATCATGGGCCTGTCCGGAAGTGGAAAGTCAACCCTGGTGAGGTGTTTGAACCGTCTGATAGAGCCAACCTACGGTCAGATCCTCCTGGAAGGAACCGATATCACCAAGCTGAACAAAGAAGACCTGCGGATGCTTCGGCAGAAGCGCTTCGGCATGGTTTTCCAGCACTTTGCCCTCTTCCCGCGCCGCACAGTCATCAAGAACGTGGAATATGGCCTGGAAATACAGAAGGTGGACCCGAAGATACGCGAAGAACGCGCCTTAAAAGCGCTGGAGCAGGTCGGCCTGAAGGGATGGGAGAACTCATATCCGGCACAGCTCAGCGGCGGCATGCAGCAGCGGGTGGGCCTTGCACGGGCTCTTGCCCTGGACCCGGACATCATGCTCATGGACGAGGCCTTCAGCGCACTGGACCCTCTCATTCGCCGGGATATGCAGGACGAGCTGCTGAAACTGCAGGAAAAGATGCACAAAAC